>NZ_CP047026.1:3662500-3962500 GCF_009796785.1 Polaribacter sp. L3A8 | reverse complement strand
ATTTACCTGCTTTTCTTCTTAATATTTCACCAACAAACTTCACACCTTTTCCTTTATAAGGCTCTGGTGCTCTGAAAGAACGAATCTTAGCAGCTATTTGACCAACAAGTTGTTTGTCAAATGAAGATAATTTAATGATCGGGTTTTTCCCTTTCTCAGATACTGTTTCAATTTTTACTTCTGGAGCAATTTCAAGAACAATATTATGAGAGAAACCTAAAGCTAAATCTAATTTTTGTCCTTGATTAGATGCTCTATAACCAACACCAACCAATTCTAAATCCTTAGTCCAACCTTTACTCACACCTTCAATCATATTATTGATTAAAGCTCTCATTAAACCATGTTGCGCTTTATGGTTTTTACTTTCAGATGCTCTATCTAAAGTGATAATACCATCTTCAATTTTTACTGTAATACCTTCAGAAATAGTCTGAGTTAACTCACCTAATTTTCCTTTAACGGTAACTACATTGTCTTTTATGTTTACATCTACACCTTGTGAAATGCTAACGGGATTTTTTCCTATTCTACTCATTTCCTTAGATTAATAAACGTAACATAAAACTTCTCCTCCAACATTCTCTTGACGTGCTTTTTTATTTGTCATTACACCTTTAGATGTAGAAATAATAGCAATTCCAAGTCCGTTTAATACTCTTGGCATCTCTGTAGAGCCAACATATTTACGTAAACCTGGTGTACTGATACGTTGAATTTTTCTAATTACTGACTCTTTTGTGTCTCTTTCGTACTTTAAAGCGATCTTAATTGTTCCTTGAACTTTATCGTCATTGAACTGATAACTTAAAATATACCCTTGATCAAACAAAATTTTAGTCATTTCCTTCTTCAAGTTTGAAGCTGGAATTTCCACTACTCTGTGTCCTGCTGCGATTGCATTTCTTACCCTTGTAAGAAAATCCGCGATTGGATCTGTATACATATTTATATAAAATTGCGATTACGGTTTTCAATTACCTCTATTTATGCTACAGATTTCTCTGTGATAAATGAACCTATAATCAGTTAAAATTCTTATACTCAAAAAAAATAGAGCGTGCAAAGATACACATTCTATTTTTATTTATAAGCTTTATTTTTTGATTTCTACCAAGATGCTTTTTTAACACCTGGTATTAATCCTTGATTAGCCATTTCACGAAACGTAACACGAGATAAACCAAATTGTCTCATATACCCTTTTGGACGACCAGTTAATTTACATCTATTATGCATTCTAACTGGTGATGCATTCTTTGGTAATTTTTGCAATGCATCATAGTCTCCAGCTTCTTTTAAAGCTTTTCTCTTTTCTGCATATTTTGCAACTGTTTTCGCTCTCTTACGTTCGCGAGCTTTCATTGATTCTTTAGCCATTTCTTAATTTTTTTTGAATGGTAAACCTAATTCTCCTAATAATGACTTCGCTTCCTTATCAGTATCTGCAGATGTTACAAAAGTAATATCCATACCGTTAATTTTCTTCACTTGATCAATATTAATCTCTGGGTAGATGATTTGTTCAGTAATACCTAAATTGTAATTACCTCTTCCATCAAATCCATTAGCTTTTATACCGTTAAAGTCTCTTACACGAGGTAAAGAAGCTGTAACTAATCTGTCTAAAAATTCGTACATTTTATCTCCACGTAAAGTAACTTTAACACCAATTGGCATCCCTTTACGTAATTTAAATGCAGCAATATCTTTTTTAGACATTGTAGAAACCGCTTTTTGACCAGTAATTTTAGTCAACTCTTCTAAAGCATAATCTATTAATTTCTTATCTGCAATTGCAGCGCCAACACCTTTAGAAACAACAATTTTTTCTAATTTTGGCACTTGCATTACATTCTTATAACTGAATTCTTCAGTAAGAGCACTTATAACTCTTTCCTTGTATTCTGCTTTTAATCTTGGTACGTAACTCATGATTATTCTTATTTTTTAGTTTTTTTAGAGACTCTAGTTTTAGCATCTCCATCAACCTTATAACCTACTCTCACAGCTACACCATCTTCTACTAACATTAAGTTAGATATGTGAAGTGAAGCTTCTTTCTTTACAATACCACCTTGAGGGTTTTGAGCACTAGGTTTAGTGTGCTTAGAAACTAAGTTAACACCTTCTACCAATACTCTATCCTTATCTTTAATGATTTGTAAAACTTTACCTTCAGATCCTTTATGATCTCCTGCAATTACTTTTACAGTATCTCCTGATTTTATTTTGAACTTCTTCATCTTATTAATGATTTAAAGCACTTCAGGTGCTAATGATACTATTTTCATGAATTGTTTCTCACGAAGCTCACGTGCAACAGGGCCAAAAACACGTGTTCCTCTCATCTCCTCTGTAGGATTTAAAAGTACACAAGCGTTATCATCAAATCTGATGTATGATCCGTCTTTACGTCTTACTTCTTTTTTCGTTCTTACAACAACTGCTCTAGATACTTGACCTTTTTTTACAGTTCCGTTAGGAGTTGCAGATTTAACAGCTACAACAATCTTGTCTCCAATACTTGCGTAACGTTTTCTTGTTCCTCCTAAAACTCTAATCACTAAAACTTCTTTTGCTCCAGTGTTATCTGCGACTTTTAATCTTGATTCTGTCTGTAACATATTATTTAGCTCTTTCTAGGATTTCTACTAATCTCCAACGTTTAGATTTACTCATAGGTCTTGTTTCCATGATCCTAACAGTATCTCCTTCGTTGCAATCATTCTGTTCGTCGTGTGCAACATACTTTTTCGTCTTTAATACGAATTTACCGTACATTGGGTGCTTTACTCTCTTAGTTTCTGCAACAACAATAGATTTTTCCATTTTGTTACTAGAAACAACACCAATTCTCTCTTTTCTAAGATTTCTTTTTTCCATCTTTAAAACTGACTATAGAATTATTGTAATTCTCTTTTTGTTAATTCTGTTGCAATTCTTGCTACAGTTCTTCTTAATCCTCTCAATTGCAATGGATTCTCCAAAGGAGTTATTGCGTGAGCCATTTTAAGATCAGTATAATTCTTTTGCAACGCTCCAAGCTTCTCATTAAGATCAGCTATAGATAATTCTTTTACTTCAGATTGTTTCATTTTATTTAGAATTATGCGTTAATATCAAAATCTCTTGCTACTACAAACTTCGTTTTAACTGGAAGTTTCTGAGCTGCTAAACGTAAAGCTTCTTTTGCAACATCAATTGGTACTCCACCAATTTCAAACAAAATTCTACCTGGTTTAATAACTGCAACAAAATGATCTGGAGCTCCTTTCCCTTTCCCCATACGTACCTCTAAAGGTTTCTTAGTGATAGGCTTGTCTGGAAAAACTTTAATCCATAACTGACCTTCTCTTTTCATATGACGAGTTGCCGCGATACGAGCTGCTTCTATTTGACGAGAAGTTAACAAGTTCTGGTCTAAAGATTTGATACCAAACATTCCATTAGAAAGTTGATTTCCTCTACCAGAAATACCAGTCATATTTCCTTTCGCCTTCTGTACCTTACGGTATTTTACTCTTTTTGGCTGTAACATTTTTAATTTCTAATTTTAAAAATTATTTTCTTCTACGAGGTTGTTGACGTTTAGATCTATCACCACCACCTTTATTACCGCCTTGTTTTTTAGACAAACCAACTAATGGAGACAATTCTCTTTTACCATATACCTCACCCTTCATAATCCATACTTTAACACCTAGTCTTCCGTATTGAGTATGAGCTTCTACAAGTGCATAATCAATATCAGCTCTAAAAGTAGAAAGTGGAATTCTTCCTTCTTTATAATGTTCTGAACGTGCCATTTCAGCTCCATTTAAACGACCTGAAATTTGAATTTTAATTCCTTCAGCGTTCATACGCATAGTAGCCTGAATAGCCATCTTAGTCGCTCTCTTGTAAGAAATTCTATTTTCTATTTGACGAGCAACACTAACTGCAACTAATTTTGCATCTAATTCTGGACGTTTAATTTCAAAAATATTAATTTGAACTTCTTTACCAGTAATTTTTTTAAGCTCTTCTTTTAACTTGTCTACCTCTTGACCTCCTTTACCAATAATGATACCTGGACGTGCAGTAGTGATAGTAACGGTTACAAGTTTTAATGTACGCTCTATAATTACTCTAGAAACACTTGCTTTAAATAATCTAGCATTAACATACTGTCTTATTTTAAAATCTTCAGCTAATTTATCTCCGTAGTCATTACCACCGTACCAGTTAGATTCCCAACCTCTGATGATTCCTAAACGATTCCCTATTGGATTTGTTTTTTGTCCCATTTCTACTTTAATTAATTGCTTAAATTTTTACTACCTAACTCTAAAGTAACGTGATTAGAACGCTTACGAATTCTATGAGCACGCCCTTGTGGAGCTGGTCTTAATCTCTTTAACATTCCTGCGCTATCCACGCAAATTGTTTTTACAAACAACTTAGCTTCTTCAATAGATGCATCTTCATTTTTAGCTTGCCAGTTTGCAATTGCAGACAATAACAATTTCTCTAAATTAATTGAAGCTTCTTTTGGGCTAAACTTTAAGATTTGTAAAGCTTTTTCAACTTCTACTCCTCTTATCTGATCTGCGACTAAACGCATTTTTCTCGGTGATGTAGGACAGTTAGTAAGCTTCGCGAAAGCACGTTGCTTTCTATCTGCTTTTAACTGATCTGCCATGTTTTTTTTACGAACTCCCATATCCTACTATTTTTTTCCTTTATTTTTTGCACCAGCGTGTCCTCTAAAAGAACGAGTTGGTGAAAATTCGCCTAATTTATGCCCTACCATGTTTTCTGTTACATAAACTGGTACAAATTGACGTCCGTTATGAACAGCAATTGTTTGTCCAACAAAATCTGGAGTAATCATACTTGCTCTAGACCAAGTTTTAATTACAGTTTTGCTACCAGCCTCTACATTAGCTAACACTTTTTTCTCTAATTTATAGTGAACGTAAGGTCCTTTTTTTAATGATCTTGCCATAACTTATTATTTCTTTCTACGTTCTATAATGTACTTATTACTAGCTTTAGTCTTAGATCTAGTTTTAAATCCTTTAGCAGGAATACCATTTCTAGATCTTGGATGACCTCCAGAAGCACGACCTTCACCACCACCCATTGGGTGATCGACAGGATTCATTCTTACTGCATTAACTCTAGGTCTTCTACCTAACCATCTTCTTCTACCTGCTTTACCAGATACTAGTAATTGATGATCTGAATTAGATACAACACCAATAGTAGCTAAACAAGTTAACAAGATTAATCTTGTTTCACCAGAAGGTAACTTAACTGTTGCGTACTTACCATCTCTTGCCATTAACTGAGCAAAAGAACCTGCAGAACGAGCCATAACAGCTCCTTGTCCTGGACGTAATTCTATACAAGAAATTGTAGTTCCTAAAGGAATTTCGCTTAATGGCATTGCATTACCAACTTCTGGCGCAATGCTACTACCTGCTACAATTGTTTGACCTACTGTTAAACCGTTTTGTGCTATTACATAACGCTTTTCTCCATCAGCATAACTAAGTAAAGCAATAAATGCTGTACGATTTGGATCGTACTCTATAGTTTTAACTGTTGCGGGAATACCTGCTTTATCTCTTTTAAAATCGATAATACGGTATCTTTGTTTATGACCACCCCCGATGTTACGAGTTGTCATTCTACCCTGACTGTTTCGACCTCCAGATCGTTTTTTCGGAGCAAGTAAACTTTTCTCCGGCTTATCAGTTGTTATGGTGTCGAACCCATTTACAACTCTAAAACGCTGACCTGGTGTTATTGGTTTTAATTTTCTAACTGACATTTTTGTCTTTTCTTAAAGATTGTTATAAAAATCAATGCTTTCTCCTTCTGCTACTTGAACGATAGCCTTTTTGTATCCACTCTTAATACCAGTTACTAAACCTTTTTTAGTAAACTTAGTATTTCTTTGAATTGGATAGTTTAAAGTTTTAACGCTTAATATAGAAACTCCGTATGCTTTTTCAACAGCACCTTTAATTTCTAATTTATTAGCTTTTTTATCTACAACAAACGTAAAGCGATTATATAATTCACTATCGTTTGTAGCTTTTTCCGTGATAATAGGTTTTATTAAAATACTCATTATGAACCCTATTTACTTAAGTTTGTATTAATTCCTTCTAAAGAACTTTCTGTAATTACTACTTTATTAGCATTTAAAACACCATAAGTATTAATTTCTGAAGCTTTAACAACTTTAGCCTTTTTTAAGTTACGTGATGATAAATACACATTCGCATTTTCATTACTTAACACAAATAAAGATTTTTTAGTTTCTAATTCTAATGCTTTTAAAACATCTAAAAAGTTTTTAGTCTTTGGTGATTCAAAGTTAAAATCTTCAATTACTACTAAATTCTTATCATTTGCTTGAATACTTAAAGCAGACTTACGTGCTAAACGCTTTAAATTTTTATTCAATTTAAAAGAATAATCTCTTGGTCTTGGACCGAACATACGACCACCACCTCTAAAAACTCCAGACTTGATAGAACCTGCTCTTGCAGTACCAGTACCTTTTTGTTTTTTTATCTTTCTTGTAGAACCTGTAATTTCTGCTCTTTCTTTAGACTTGTGCGTTCCTTGACGTTGATTCGCCAAGTATTGCTTAACATCTAAATAAATAGCATGATTATTAGGCTCAATACCAAATACATCGCTAGAAAGTTCAACTTGTCTACCTGTATCTTTTCCTGTAATATCTAAAACAGCTACTTTCATTATTTCTGAATAGTTACAAAAGCATTTTTGTGTCCAGGAATTGCTCCTTTAACAACAAGTAAGTTCTTTTCAGCAACTACTTTTAATACTTTTAAGTTTTGAACTTTCACTTTATCTCCACCCATTCTACCTGCCATACGCATTCCTTTGAACACTCTTGCAGGATAAGATGCAGCACCAATAGAACCCGGAGCTCTTAAACGGTTATGCTGACCGTGAGTAGCTTGACCTACACCAGCAAACCCATGACGCTTTACAACACCTTGGAAACCCTTTCCTTTTGAAACTCCAGACACATCAACAAACTCACCTTCTTCAAAGTGAGATACTGTGATAGAATCTCCTAATTTATACTCTTCTTCAAACCCTTGAAATTCAACGACTTTTCTTTTAGCAGTGGTGCCAGCTTTTTTAAAGTGACCGTCTAACGCTTTGTTAGAACTCTTCGCCTTTTTGTCATCGAAACCAAGTTGCAACGCAGTGTACCCGTCAACCTCTTCGGTTCTGACTTGGGTAACTACGCAAGGACCTGCTTCGATTACTGTACAAGGAATATTCTTCCCGTTTTCATCAAATAAGCTGGTCATTCCAATCTTTCTTCCTATTAACCCAGACATTTAGTTAAAATTTTAGACGATAGATATTTATCCAGCGCGTCTATTAATAATTATTTTTTCGAAACAATTGTTTCATTCTCGTCCTTTAAGTTTCAACCAAAAAAAACAGCGCAAACAAATTCAACGCTGATTTTGTTTTTTCCGTTTTTCCTTCGCGAAACGCTCTGGACATGTTACCATTTTTCAATTTTACTCAAAAAATAGTGTTCCGACTATAAATCGGATTGCAAAAGTATAAAAAACTTTCGGTTTAACAAAATTAAACCGAAAGTTAATATTTACTTATACTTTGATCTCAACTTCTACACCGCTTGGCAACTCAAGTTTCATTAAAGCATCAATAGTTTTCGAAGAAGAACTATAGATATCTAACAATCTTTTGTATGAAGCTAATTGAAATTGCTCTCTAGATTTTTTGTTTACGTGTGGAGAACGTAATACAGTAAAAATCTTTTTATGTGTTGGTAATGGTATTGGTCCGTTTACTACAGCTCCAGTACTTTTTACCGTCTTTACGATTTTTTCAGCAGATTTATCTACTAAATTGTAATCGTAAGACTTTAATTTAATTCTAATTTTTTGACTCATCTTGTAATTATTAAGTAGATTATCCTTTTGATTTTGCGATTACTTCTTCAGATACATTTGAAGGAGTTTCTGCATAGTGTGAAAATTCCATAGTAGAAGTTGCTCTACCAGAAGACATCGTTCTTAAAGCTGTTACATATCCAAACATCTCAGATAAAGGAACAATTGCTTTTACAACTTTAGATCCAGCACGATCACTCATGTCATTAACCTGACCTCTTCTTCTATTTAAATCTCCAACGATATCACCCATGTTAGCTTCAGGAGTTAACACTTCAACCTTCATTAAAGGTTCCATGATTTTTGCTTTTGCAGATTTTGCAGAAGCTTTATACCCCATTCTTGCAGCTAACTCAAAAGATAATGCATCAGAATCCACTGCGTGGAAAGATCCATCTCTTAAAGTAACTTTCATTGAATCCATTTCGTAACCTGCTAAAGGACCATTCTTCATAGCTTCTCTGAAACCTTTCTCTACAGAAGGAACAAATTCTCTAGGAACATTACCACCTTTAATTACAGAATCGAATTGTAAACCTTGAACACCTTCATCAGCTGGTCCAATAGTAAATGCAATATCAGCAAATTTACCACGACCACCAGATTGCTTTTTATAAACTTCTCTATGATCAGTTACAGCAGTGATTGCTTCTTTATATTCTACCTGAGGTTGTCCTTGATTAACTTCAACCTTAAACTCACGTTTTAAACGATCTACAAGTACATCTAAATGTAACTCTCCCATTCCAGAAATAATAGTCTGTCCTGAAGCTTCATCTGAACGCACTGTAAAAGTAGGATCTTCTTCTGCTAACTTAGCAAGTCCGATACCTAATTTATCTACATCTGCTTTTGTTTTAGGCTCTACAGCTATACCAATTACTGGGTCTGGAAAATCCATAGACTCTAATACAAGAGGGAATTTTTCAGCAGTTAAAGTATCTCCTGTTTTAATAGATTTAAAACCTACAGCAGCACCAATATCTCCAGCTTCAATATAATCAATTGCATTTTGCTTATTCGCATGCATTTGATAAATACGAGAAATACGTTCCTTTTTACCTGAACGGTTATTTAAAACATAAGAACCTGCATCTAAACGACCAGAATATGCTCTAAAAAATGCTAAACGACCAACAAAAGGGTCCGTAGCAATTTTAAATGCTAAAGCAGCAAAAGGTTCATCTACATTTGGCTTACGTAATTCTTTTTCTTCAGTATCTGGATTTATTCCAACAATACCTTCCTTATCCATCGGAGAAGGCAAGTAACGACATACAGCATCTAAAAGAAACTGAACACCTTTGTTTTTAAACGCAGAACCACAAATCATAGGAATGATAGCCATATCCATAACAGCAGCTCTAAGTGCAGCATGCACTTCATCTTCTGTAATAGAATTCTCATCTTCCATAAATTTCTCTAAAAGATTCTCATCATAACTTGCTACTTCTTCAATAAGATTAGCACGTAATAATTTAGCTTCTTCTTTTAAATCTTCAGGAATATCAACAACATCAAATGTTGCTCCCATTCCTTCTTCATGCCATATAATAGCTCTATTTTTAACTAGATCTACAATACCTTTAAAGTTCTCTTCATCACCAATATTTAAAACAATTGGCACTGCATTAGAACCTAACATTGTTTTTACCTGACCACAAACCATCATAAAATCAGATCCTTGACGGTCCATTTTATTAACAAATCCGATACGAGGCACTTTATAGTTATCAGCAAGTCTCCAGTTAGTTTCCGATTGAGGCTCAACACCATCAACTGCAGAAAATAAGAAAACTAAACCATCCAAAACACGTAATGATCTATTTACTTCTACAGTAAAATCAACGTGACCTGGAGTATCAATAATATTAAAATGGTAATCTTTAGTCTCTGGAAGAACTTCAGCATTTTCTTTTGGAAATTGCCAAGTACAAGTAGTTGCAGCAGAAGTAATTGTAATACCTCTTTCTTGCTCTTGCTCCATCCAGTCCATCGTAGCTGCTCCATCATGCACCTCACCAATCTTGTGAGAAACACCTGTATAAAACAATACACGTTCAGTAGTTGTGGTTTTACCAGCATCAATATGCGCTGCAATACCAATATTTCTTGTATATTTTAAATCTCTAGCCATTTCTATTAAAATCTGAAGTGTGAGAATGCTTTATTTGCTTCTGCCATCTTATGTGTGTCAGTACGTTTTTTAACTGCAGCTCCTTCTTCTTTAGCCGCAGCTAAAATCTCAGCAGCTAAACGCTGTGCCATAGTTTTTTCGTTTCTCTTACGAGTATACAAAATCATCCATTTAATAGCCATAGACACCTTACGGTCTGGTCTAATTTGCATTGGTATTTGGAATGTTGCACCACCAACACGACGAGATCTTACTTCTACGTGAGGCATTACATTTGACAAACCATCTTTCCAAATCTCTAAAGCCGATTTCTCTTCGTCTTCTCCTTTTCTTTCTTCTACTAACTCTAAAGCGTCATAGAACACTTTAAACGCTACAGACTTCTTACCGCTCCACATTAAGTTATTCACAAAACGCGTTACTAACTGATCGTTAAATTTTGGATCCGGTAATAAGACTCTTTTTTTTGCTGCTCTTTTTCTCATGTCTTTTACATTAAAAAAGTTAATTAATTTGTTACTAACCTTCAGTTATTAACCATAAGCTTAAAACCCGACATTTAAGAAAACCCCTTAAACACAGAAACATTAACCTTAAAAGCTCACAACCTCTAACTTGTAACTCTTACTTCTTTGGGCGTTTTGCACCATACTTTGAACGTCTCTGGGTTCTCCCCTCAACACCTGCTGTATCTAATGCACCACGTACTACGTGATATTTAACACCTGGTAAATCTTTTACCCTTCCACCTCTAACTAATACTATCGAGTGCTCCTGTAAGTTATGTCCTTCACCTGGAATGTATGCGTTTATCTCATTACCATTTGTCAATCTAACTCTGGCAACTTTACGCATTGCTGAATTAGGTTTCTTTGGTGTTGTAGTATAAACACGAGTACAAACTCCACGTCTTTGAGGACAAGACGACAAAGCAGCCGATTTACTCTTCTTAGTTATTTTGGTTCTTCCTTTACGAACTAATTGTTGAATAGTTGGCATACTAAATTATTACTGTTTTTCGTTTATAATTAAACCTTTACTCTTTTTTAAGAGTCCGCAAATGTACAATTATTTTCTAATTATTCAAGTATCAGCAAGTTATTTTTTCTTAATCTTTATTTTTTGATTAAATTTTATGATTTTCTTTTACATTTGACACACCTATTATATCAATTTTGAACAAAAAAAAGAATCTTTACTTAATAATTCTATTTATCTTATTTTCTTTTAAAGGAATATATGCACAAGGTTTCACTTTAAAAATTACGTCTAAAGATAAATTAGAAATAATTGCTTTAGAAAAAATAGATTATCAGAAGAAACACAAAAAAATCAAAACTCTAAATTTAGAAATCGATAGAGTTTCTGAGTACTTGAAAAAATCTGGTTATTTTACAAATACAATTGATAGTATTGTCAATTTAAAAAAAGATTACATTGTTTTTTATAATTTAAACAACAAAATAGATGTGGCAGTAATTAAATTAAACTCCGTTTCTAAAATTTATTTCGAAAAGTCAAATTTAAAAGGGAATACTATTTCTATCCCTATTGAAAAACTATCTACTAGTTTATTAAAAATTTCTAAAACATTAGATGATGAAGGTAAATCATTTTCTAAAGTTCAGCTTCAAAATATAGTAATTAAAGACAAAACTTTATTTGCTGATTTAAATATCAATCCTTCTAACAAAAGAATCATCAATCAAGTAAAAGTAAAAGGTTATGAAAATTTCCCTAAATCATATTTAAAAAATTATTTTAATTTAAAACAAAACACTCTTTTTAACCAACAAAAAATTAAAGACATATCTATAGCAACCAAAGGCATACCATTTGTATCAGAAATAAAACCTACTGAAGTTTTATTCACAAAAGACTCCACCTTATTATATATGTATTTAAAAAAACAAGTAAATAATAGTTTTGACGGGATTGTGAGTTTTGCATCTAAAGATAACGGAGATGTTTTATTTAATGGAAATATAGATCTAAAATTAAACAACATACTTAATAGCGGTGAAAGATTTGGTCTTTATTGGAACAGCATAGGAGAAGAAAGACAAGAATTAAAATTATCTACAGAAATACCATATATATTCAATTTAAAATTTAGCCCAGAACTATCTTTCCTTATATACAAACAAGATTCTAGTTTCTTAAGCTCAAAATTTGACACAAAAATTTCTTATCACATTAACAATAAAATAAAACTAGCCTTAACTTATAATTCTGAAACCTCAGAAAAACTAGTAGAGAATTTAACCAATAATATTGAAAGTTATGACAATTATTTTTTAGGATTACAACTAAAATATAGTATTCCTAAAAACGATGTTTTTTTTAACAATAAATTTTATTTAGAAATTAACCCAAGTTTTGGTCAAAGGAAGGTAAGTGAAAAATCTAACAATCAATTTAAATTTGAATCTACAATTTCATATCTATGGGATTTAAATTTACGAACCAGCATTTACATCAAAAATAAAATTGGATACCTAAATTCTAACTTCTATATAAATAATGAACTTTTTAGAATTGGAGGCGCAAATAGTATCAGAGGATTTAACGAACAAAGCATACTTACAAAAAACTATACTTTCTTTAATATAGAATATCGATATTTAACTTCAGAGAAATCATATTTATACACTTTGCTAGATATAGGAAAAATAAATATAAACTCAAAAAATGAAAATCTTTTGGGTCTAGGGCTAGGTTATTTATTCAACACAAATACTTCACAAATTAACCTTAGCCTTGCTGTAGGCAAAATAAACAAACAAAACATTGATTTTAAAAGCGTTAAACTGATAATCAACTGGAAAAACTACTTTTAAGCATCCACAAGTAATTATGTTTAGTTAACACTTTTTAACCTTTTTTAACAAATTTAATTGCTTATTTAATAATAAAGCATGATATTTGAACCAATTAATTCAAATATATTCAATAATGAAAACAAAGTTTAAAGGATTTTTAACGCTACTATTAGCGTTTCTGATGCAAATATCTTTTGCACAAGAAAAAAAAGTTTCTGGGACGGTGTCAGATTCATCTGGTACACTACCTGGAGTAAGTGTAGCTATTAAAGGCACGAAAAATGGAACTCAAACTGATTTTAATGGAAAGTTCTCTATTAGTGTAAAACAAGGCGATGTCTTAAGTTTTAGCTATATAGGTTACAAAACAATAACTAAATCAGTTAATTCATCAAGTACTATTAACATAATACTTGAAGAAGACGAAAGTGTTTTAGACGAGATTGTTGTTACAGCTTTTGGTCAAAAACGACAAAAAAGATCTACGGGTTATGCAGCTACAATTATTAGCGCTGAAGAATTAACTAAAGTAACAACAAACAACCCTTTTGAATCTTTATCTGGAAAAATAGCAGGTGTTGATATTACTTCTCCATCACAACCTGGTTCTTCTACAAAAGTGATAATTCGTGGTTTTAGTACTATTAAAGGTTCAAATGCGCCTTTGTATATTGTTGATGGTTCTCCTATCAATAACTCTGCCAATGGTTCTACTTCTACAGATAGATCTTTTGACGGTGGTACAGGTATAAATGATATAGACCCAAATAACATCGCGTCAATAAACGTTTTAAAAGGATCTTCTGCTACTGCTCTTTATGGATCTAGAGGTTCTACAGGTGTAATTCTTATTACTACAAAAAGAGGTAAAACAAATTCAAAAGTAAAAGTTGACATCAATAGTTCTATGGAATTTGCTGAGGTTTCAAGAATCCCGCATTTACAGGATTCTTTTGGTCAAGGTTGGAATGGCTCTAATGCATCAGGATTACCGACAGGTGGAAGTGGTGCTTCTAATGAAAATGGGTCTTGGGGACCTGCCTATGATAACAAAGTAAGAGTTTGGGGGCAAATTGTAAATAATTCTCAACAATTAAAACCTTATTCTGCTTTACCTAATAATGTAAAAGATGTTTACAATATTGGAGAAACATATACTAACTCTATTCGTGTTAGCGGTGGTGGAGCAAATTCAGATTTTTCTTTAGGCTTTACAGATACAGATAGTGATGGGGTAATACCTACTGACGCAGACTCATACAAAAGAAAAGCATTGAGTTTTAATGGAGGTGTAGGAAACGAGAAATTTAAAATCCGTACTACTATTAACTTTATAAAAAAAGCACAAAATGCTACAAATACAGGGCAGGGAGATGACGCTGGTCAAGGAAAAATATTTATGCAAGAATTACTTCAGGTACCAAGAGATATAAGTATCGTTGATATGGAAGATCAAAGTAATATTTTTAACACAAATGATTGGTTTTATACTCCGTATGCACAAAATCCCTATTGGTCTTTAAATGAAAATTCAACAAAGATAAAAAGTAACAGGGTTTTTGGTAATGTAAATCTTTCATATAAATTAGCACCAAAATTAACTGCTACCTGGCAAATGAGTATGGATTTAACAAATCAAAAAGTAAAAAGCAATGGTGCAGTGGTAAAATATTCTGATGGGTCTGCTCAGGATCTTTTAGCTGTAAATGAAGTTGTTGGTGGTGTTTCTGAATCTCAAGTAGAGAGAATTGAATACGATACTTATGGAGTTATTAATTATGATAATGATATAAACGACGATTTAAATATTGCCGCTACACTTGGTGCTACTTTTAATCAAAGATCAACTGATTACCTTGGAGCATCAATTTCAATATTAGATATTCCAAATTATTATGAATTAAGTAATAGCGCTGTTCCTCCAGTAATTACTCAAAACAATACATTACGAAGAACTTATGGAGTTTTTGCATCTGCAACTGCATCCTATAAAAATCGTTTATTTTTAACTGCAACAGCAAGAAACGATTGGTCATCTACTCTTCCTGTAGAGAACAACTCATATTTTTACCCATCGGTTTCTTTAAGTGGTATTGTTATGGATGATACTGAATCTTTTCTAAAATTAAGAGGAGGTTTTGCGCAAGTTGCTAATGACACAGACCCATACAATACAGAATCAACTTTGGTGAAAGCTAATGCTGGTGCTTATTTTGGTAATATTACATTTCCAATAGATGGTGTAAATTCATTCGAATTAGCAGGGCAATTAGGTAACAACTCTCTTTTACCAGAAATAACAACTGAATATGAAGTTGGGTTAGAAGGAAGGTTCTTTAATAATAGAATAACAGTAGATGCAGCTTACTATGACAAACAAACAAAAGACTTGTTAATTGATAGATTATTACCTAGATCTACAGGTTATTCACAAGTAACTGGTAATTTTGCTGATGTATCAAACAAAGGTATAGAATTATTATTAAGTGGTTACCCTGTAAAAACAGAAGACTTTAGTTGGGAAATGACTTATACTTTTACAAAAAACAAAAACAAAGTTACAGATTTAAAAGGATCTGATAGATTAGCCATTAACAGTGCTTTTGGTACAACTTTTAATGCAGAAATAGGTAGACCACTGGGTGTATTTAGATTTGCAGGAGCTGCAACAACAGATTCAGGTCAAACTATAGTAAACCCTAGTACTGGATTTGCAGTTTTAGGAACTGAAGAACAAGAACTTGGAACATCTCAAAGAGACTTTGTAATGGGGTTACAAAACAGCTTTAAATACAAAAACTTTACGTTGTCTTTTAGTCTAGACTATAAACAAGGTGGTGTAATGTATTCTTATACAAATAGACTTCTTAACTTTACAGGAAGTGCAATTTCTACAACTTACAACGATCGTAATCCTTTTATTATACCAAACTCAGTTAATGATAATGGTGACGGAACTTATTCAGAAAACTCTACACCAGTAAGTTTTGGAGGAGTTACAGATTATTTTGGTACTGGAAGTAATCCTGCTGGAGAAACAAATCATACTATTGATAAAACCTTTGGTAGATTAAGAGATCTTTCTTTATCTTATAATTTCCCTAACTCTGTAATAGATGCAATTGGTGTATCAAGATTATCTGTAACATTCTACGGAAAAAATCTTGCCCTTTGGACACCAGACGACAATCCTTATGTTGACCCTGAAGTATCAACATATGGTAGTGATTTAAGGAGTGAATTCGGTGAGTTTGCAGGAAACCCTGCACAAAGAGCTTATGGTATGAGTCTTAAAGTATCTTTTTAATCAATTAAAAACAATAAAAATGAAAAATATAATTTATTCTCTATTAAGTTTATTAATCTTTTTCTCATCATGTGATGATCAGTTAGATATAAACAGAGACCCAGATTTACTTTCACCTGAGGGAGTTGAATTTGCAACAGAATTACCTGCAGGTATTGCTGGAATTGCTGGTGCTCAAGGTGCTGAATTAGCGATTATTGGAGGTATATGGTCACAATATTTTACTCAAAGTAATGCTGCAAACCAGTATAGAACAATTGATGCTTACCAAATTGGTTCTACCAATTTCAATGGTCCTTGGCATAATATGTATGATGCATTAGGTGATATTAGAAATATTAAAAGAAATGCTTTAGCTCAAGAAAACTGGAACTACTTTTTAATAACTACAGTTTTAGAATCTTATGCTTCTCAAATTTTAGCAGATTGGTATGATCAAATACCATATACAGAAGCAAATGATTTAAATAACTTTACGCCAATGTTTAATACTGGTGAAGAAGTGTATGATTTAATGATTGAAGATATAAATACTGCTTTATCTAAAGATCTAACTACATCAATAGGAAGCTTACCTGCAAAAGATGATTTTATTTTTGCTGGTGATATGGATAAGTGGGTTCAATTTGCAAACACTTTAAAACTAAAGATACTTCTTAGACAAAGTAAAGCTAGGTCAAGTGTTGCTTCAGAAGCTGCAACTTTGTCTAATTTTCTTAAAGAAGATGCTTCTATGCATAATTTCGTAGATTTACCATCTAACAGTAACCCTTTATATGAGTCAGATAGAAGACAGTTAAATGTTTCAACAAATCTAAGAGCAAGTGCAACAATGCATGAATACCTTTCAAATAACGGAGATCCAAGATTGAATTCATTTTATGGAGCTGGTGCTCCTTTAGCACAAGGAGATTATAGTAGTACAGCTTCACCTGTTAGTATCTCTGTTGTAGAATTAGCACCTACAACACCTGTGTATTTTATTAGTGAGGAAGAAAGTTTATTTTTACAAGCAGAAGCTAATTTAAGATACAAATCAGAGGCAAACACAAAAGCATTATACGATGCTGCTGTACTAGCCAATTTTAATAAATGGGGAATAGATGGTTCTTCTTATATTGCTACTGGAGGAGTTTATGCATACCCTTCAACAGGTACACTTGAACAAAAAATAGAAGCAATTATAACGCAAAAATGGATATCTTCATTTCCTGGTAATGGATTTGAGTCATTTTTTGAACACAACAGAACTGGATACCCAACAGGTTTTACTTATTCTGTAAATGGTGCAACAAATAATGTATTTCCTCAACGTTTAGAATTTCCAAATTCTGAAGTTATAAGAAATGTAAATACTCCAGAAATAGTTAAAATTACAATACCAGTTTGGTGGGCTAATTAATTAATTAATTAAATATTATAAAAATGAAAAAAATATCAATTTATACAACAATATTAGCCGTTGCCTTAATGTTTAATGCCTGCGTTGAGAATGATTCTGCTAACATTTCAGGAATCACAAACTTTGCTGTTTTTACATTATCAGGAGACCAGGAAGTTTTATTAAAAAATGGCACAGAATACTTAGAACCAGGAGCAACAGCTGAAGAGGCCGGTTCAGCCGTGGATGTAACAACAACCATATCAGCTGGACTTTATAGAGGACTACCATTTAGTAAAGATGTTTCAGATATCTATACTGTTTCTTATTCTGCAGTGAATCAAGATGGTTTTTTGGCTTCTGCAGGACGAACTGTGATAATTGCTGATTCTGGAGACCTTGTAAATGATCTTTCGGGTCTATACATCTCATCTGTTACAAGAAACGATGATGCACCTGATCAATATCAAAATATGAAATATGTAATGATTTGGAAAAAATCAGATGGTATCTACCAGATTTCAGACGGTATTGGTGCTTGGTACGAGTTAGGAAGAGTTCTTGGTACTGCTTATGGAGCACCGGGCGCTACAATTAAAGTAAATGGTCCAAATGATTTCTCAATAGCTAATAAAGACTTTGATGTAAAAACATTTGGTGGAGCCGCTGAAATGCTAGAGTTTAATGTTAACGCAGCTGCAAAAACTATTGATTTCAAAACTGACTGGAGAGATGGCGACTTTATTTTTGAAGTACATTTAGAGCAAGTTCAATTTTAATTAAAACAAAATATAAAATGAAAAATATAAAATTATTAAAAATCACATTTTTCTTAACTTTGATACTAGGATTTACATCTTGTGATGAAGGAGGAGACCCAGACCCAGGAGCTACATCTGTTGTTGAAATGGCTGGAGATTGGTTTGTACAACTTAATGGAACTGGAAGCTATTATCATCTTAGTACTTATAATACTGCTGCTGATAATGGAAAAGAAATGTGGATTGAAGATTTAGGTACATTTTGGGAATTTAAGGCAAAAACTCCTGTAAACACAAATGAATTAACTTTTGGTGGTTCTAATTTAGCTAGTAATTATGAAGGTTATGAAATAACAATAAATATAACTAACGCTACAATAAGCAAAGGAACAGCAACGACCTCTGGTGGTAATACTTCTGATGGAATTTCTTTAGATATAGAATTTTCTGACGATGCTGGAACAGTATACAAACTTGTAGGTTATAAAAGAACAGGGTTCTCTGAAGATGAACATTAAATAAATTATTTTGTTAAAACCACCTCTTTGCGAGGTGGTTTTTTTTTGTCCAATATTTTCAATATTTAACATACCTTTGCAGCATGACAGCAGAAACAACACCAACAACCAATATTTTTGGGATTAGAGCAATTATTGAAGCCATAGAAAGTGGTTCATCAATAAATAAAATATACTTACAAAAAGGATTAAGAGGAGAATTGTTTTATGAACTTAATAAATTAATTAAAACAAATAACCTTACTACAAGCATGGTGCCTGTTGAAAAATTAGATAGATTATCTAAAAACAGTAATCACCAAGGAGCTGTTGCACAAATATCACCTGTAGAATTTTACGATCTAGAAGAACTGATTGAAAAAACAGTAGAAAGCGGTAAAACACCTTTGTTTTTACTATTAGATCAAGTATCTGATGTACGTAATTTTGGTGCTATCATTAGAACTGCAGAATGTTCTGGAGTAAACGGAATTATTATTCAGAAAAATGGAAGTGCTCCCGTAAATGCAGAAACGATAAAAACATCAGCTGGTGCTGCTTTTAAAATTCCTATTTGTAAAGTAGATCACATTAAAGATGCCTTATTCTTATTACAAGCATCAGACATTAAAACAGTTGCGGCAACAGAAAAAACAGAAGATTCTGTATATGATGTTAATTTTAATCAACCAATAGCAATTGTTATGGGTTCTGAACATAGAGGTGTAAACCCTTCTATATTAAAAATGGTAGATTATAAGGCAAAGCTACCTTTATTAGGTGAAATAGCTTCTTTAAATGTTTCTGTAGCTTGTGGTGTTTTACTGTATGAAGCTGTAAGACAAAGAATTGTTGTGAGTAATTAGAGATAATTAAAAATATATTTAAAAAAAAGCTGTATATAAGTAATTATATGCAGCTTTTTGTATTTCTAAACTTATTTTAGAAAAGTAAGCTATATTAAAACTTTTGTTCTAGTTTTTTATCATCTAACTCCTCTCCTACTATTGGCGGAGCAAAATTTCCATGTTCATCAAATAAAGAATCGAATTCTGTTTCTATAAATTGATGCTCTTCTTTTACAATTCCTTTATTTCTATAAGCAATTGAAAAAATAAGCCCCATTACAAAACCAGATAAGTGTCCTTCCCAAGATATACCTTCTTTTACAGGAAACACATACCATATCATACTTCCGTAAAGAAAAATAATTATTAAAGATACAGCCACTAACCTATAGTGTCTTTTTATAATTCCACTAAAAAAAACAAAACTAAAAAGTAAATACACAATACCACTGGCTCCTATATGATAAGATTCTCTTGCAAAACACCAAGTTAGAAATCCTGTAAAGAAACCTCCAAAAAACAACACTTTATACGCTACATCTTTATAAAAATAAAAAACACTGCTTAAAAGCACGAATAAAGGGACAGAATTATTAAAAAGATGACTTGTATTGCTATGTATAAAATGTGTTAAAAAAACACCTCTAAAACCAACCAAAGTTCTAGGAAAAACTCCGTATTTATTAAAATTAAGATCAAACTGTATTTCAATCCAATAAATAAACCAAATTGCAAAAACATAAGCAACCGGAATTAAGAAAATTGATTTTGATATTTTTAACTGGGTATCCTCTTTCATCAGTCATAAAAATAACAAAAATCTAACCAATTTCGATTTTTACATTTTCTGTCAGAAATCTTTGTTATTTTTACTGAATGAATGAACCTTTGGCAGAAAGAATTAGACCTAAAACTCTAGAAGATTATATAAGTCAACAACATTTGGTTGGTAAAACGGGTGTTTTAACTAATTTAATAAAAAAAGGAATTATCCCTTCATTAATTTTATGGGGACCTCCAGGAATTGGAAAAACTACACTTGCCAATATTATTGCGACAGAATCTAAAAGACCCTTTTATACATTAAGTGCCATTAGCTCTGGTGTAAAAGATGTTAGAGAAGTAATAGAAAAAGCAAAAAAAAGTGGTGGGTTATTTACCGTTAAAAACCCTATTTTATTTATTGATGAAATTCATAGATTTAGTAAATCTCAACAAGATTCTCTTTTAGGAGCTGTAGAAAAAGGATGGGTAACTTTAATTGGCGCAACTACAGAAAACCCAAGTTTCGAAGTAATACCCGCCCTACTCTCGCGTTGCCAAGTTTATATCTTAAATTCTTTTGATAAAACTGATTTAATAGCACTTTTACATAGAGCTATGACAGAAGATGCACTTTTATCAACAAAAAAAATTACGTTAAAAGAAACAGATGCTTTGTTACAAGTTTCTGGTGGTGATGCTAGAAAACTATTAAATATTTTTGAGTTATTAGTATCTGTCGATGATGAAATTGAAATTACAAACGATTTAGTTTTATCTAAAGTTCAGAAAAATACGGTTAGATATGATAAAACAGGAGAACAACATTATGACATCATTTCTGCTTTTATAAAATCGATAAGAGGAAGTGACCCAAATGGTGCTGTATATTGGTTAGCTAGAATGATTGAAGGTGGAGAAGATGTAAAGTTTATAGCTAGAAGATTACTCATTTCGGCTTCTGAAGATATTGGAAATGCAAACCCTACTGCATTAATTTTAGCAAATAACACGTTTCAAGCAGTTGCCGTTGTTGGGTATCCAGAATCTAGAATCATTTTAAGTCAATGTGCTATTTATTTAGCCAATTCAGCAAAAAGCAACGCTTCTTATATGGCCATTAATGAAGCGCAAAGTTTGGTTCAAAAAACGGGCGATTTATCCATCCCTTTTCATTTAAGAAATGCGCCAACAAAATTAATGAAAGACTTAGATTATGGTAAGGATTATAAATACTCCCACAATTACCCTAATAACTTTATAGAGCAAGAATTTTTGCCTGATGAAATTTCTGGAACAAAACTATATGAACCAGGTAATAATGCAAGAGAAAATCAGTTTAGAGATGTCTTAAAAAACAGATGGAAAAATAACTACGACTATTAATAACTTTTTATAATAGTACTATTACTAGAAATATAATTACAAAGAAGCCCTAAATATAATTTAGGGCTATTGATAAATTTCTTGATGATAATCTAAAATTCTAAACCAAATTAAGCATAAAGCAGCATAAGTTTAGCCTTCTTAACCATAAAATTAATTAAAATTTAATAGCATATTGTTTTACCACTAAAGCGTCATTTTCATAATATTCTGCAATCCAGTTATTACCATTTTTATAAAGGATTCCGTTTTTATCTTTTAAAATAAAAACATCTTTAACCTTTGTTTTTAATAGCTGATAAACAACTGCCGGAGTTGTGTTTACTAACTGAAAACCGTTACTGATCTCTTGGCTATATAAAGTTTCTAAATTATTACTAGCTACAACTTTTTCTTGAGAGACAATTTCTTTTATAGGGGTAGTCATTACTTCTTTTACCACTTCTACTTCTACTGTTTTTACAACTCCCTCTTTTTTTATCGGCACATATTTGTACTCTAAACCGTCCATTGTTTCATAAGCATTTCTAATTGCCTCTTGATACGATTTTTTATAATCTTTCTCTTTGCTCTTACCTGTTTCAGAAACATATACTACAGTACCATAACAATCTTTTAATTCTATTTTACTTTTTACTGTAAACATGCTAGAATCATCAACAACATTTGCTGTTAAACCTTTACACCTGTTTAGTACAAAATCTTCCGGTAATTTTTCATTACTAAGAAAAACAACAAATCCTTTTTTCTCTAAAAGAAATTTAGTTAAAGAACTTGTCTGGTATTGATCTGCACTCTTTAAGAAATCGAAACGATCTGGTACAATTATATACTTATAATTATTAATATCTACTTGCTGACCAAACGCTGATATTATTATAAAAAACAAAAAACTGAATGCTATTTTTTTAATCATTTTAATTGAATATTAAATTAATTTCTAATTATAAAGAAATACTATTTGCAAACGCAATATCGTTAAATTGAGTAATATTATCAATTATTATACAATAATTAACTTTTATAATTGAGCTCTTAAATAGTATAAAATTAAAGATATTGTTTAATTTCTAAAAGAGAAGTAACTGATGTTACTAAGCTATTGCTTAATATTTTGTTATCAAAATTACAATGAATAGCTTGCATACCTGCATTTAAGGCTCCCTTTATGTCTGCATCTAAATTATCTCCAATCATTATTGAATTGTTTTTATTGGCTTTTGCAATATCTAAAGCATAATTAAACACTTTTAAATTCGGTTTTTTAACACCTACCGATTCTGATGTAATAATTTTATCAAAATAATGATAAATATTAGAGCTCTTCATTTTTTTATGCTGTACTTCATCAAAACCATTGGTAATGATATGCAACTGATATTTATCTTTTAAATAGTCTAAGATCTCAAAAGTCCCATCAAAAAGATGATTAAAATCAGGAAGGTATTCTAAATATTTAATAGCAATATCATCTATTAAATCATCTGAAACTTTATAATTTAAAGCGATAAAAGTATCTTTTAATCTCCCATACCTCAACTCATTTTTAGTTACTTTTTCTTCACTAAATAATTTCCAATATTGAAGATTTAAAGGTTTATAAACCTTTAAAAAGGTATCTACCTCTAAAGAAATATCATTTTTAATAAATATTTTCTGAAACGTTAAGTCAGAATTTTTTTCGAAATCCCATAAAGTGTGATCTAAATCAAAAAAGACGTGTTGTATATCCATCCGATAAAAGTATAAATTATTAATAATAAATAAGACTATTGTGCGTTATATTTGCAACCACCAAACTAACTTTTTTGAGCAATAAACTGAACGTTTTATTTTTATGTGGCTGGTATCCTTCTAGAGTTTTACCAACTAATGGAGACTTTATTCAAAGACATGCAGAAGCTGTTTCTTTAAAACATAACGTAACCGTTATCCATATTATTACTGATCAAAAAAATAAAAAAAACACAACATATACAAGTGAAGTTATTAATGGTATTGAAACTCATATAGCTTACCTAAAATACTCTAAAAACCCATTTAAAAAACTATTACTATTTATAAAAAGTTTTAATATTTTAATACAGAAAACGGCATCGATAGATATTATTCATCTTAATGAAATATTTCCTTTCGGTATATTTAGTTTGTATTTAAAATGGTTAAAAAAAATTCCATATATAATTTCGGAACATTACACCGGTTATTTAAAAAGTTCAAACACTAAAATTACTTTTTGGGAGAAGCAAATATCTAAACACATTGTAAGAAAATCTTTTGCTATTTGTCCAGTAAGTAACTATCTTTATAAAGATCTTAAGGATTTAGGTTTTAAAGGAAACTATGAGGTTATTCCTAATATTATTGACACAGAGTTATTTATCCCAAGCAAAAAAGAAGCCTCTTTTTTAAAATTAATACATATTTCTAGTCTAAAAGAAGAACACAAAAATATAAAAGGGATGTTACGTGTAGCAAAATCTTTAAGTAAAAAACTAGATTATTTTGAATGGAATTTTATTGGTAATAACGGTAATCAATACAAAGAATACATAAAAGAACTAGACATCAAAAATTGTAAAATTTCATTTTTAAAACATCAAAGTCATTCAGAAATTGTTCATCATTTGCAAAAAGCTTCCATTTGTATTTCTTTTAGTAATTATGAAACTTTTGGAATTGTAATTCCCGAGGCAATTGCTTGTGGAACTCCTGTTATATCGACAAATACAGGAATTGCTTTAGATTTTAAAAATGTACCTTTTTGCAAAATAATTCCAGTAAAAAATGAGGAGTTATTATTAAAGTCAATTCTAAATTATAAAACACTTTTTGCTGATTTAAACATTACCAATATGCATACATTTGTTAAACAACAATTTAATAAAAAAGTAATTTCTAATAAATTTTCTTTACTTTATTACAAATCATTAAAAAGATAGCTTGAATTTATTAAAAACATATATTTCAAATTTTTTAGGCAGAAAAGGAAGCTATGTTTTTCTAGCCACAGTATTTGCAAGATTATTCTCTTTCATTGCTTCTTGGTTGGCATTAAAATTAATTTCTAATAACGAGCTCGGCGTTGTACTTTTTGCTTACAATATTATTGTTTTCTTAATACCTATTAGTGGTCTGGGATTACACCAAAGTTTAATAAGATATGGTGCTTTATTAAAAGAAAAAGAAGAAAAAAACAGTCTGTTTTTATATGTTTTTAATAAAGGTATATTAGCTTCTATAGTTTTAATTGCACTTATAATCATTAGTAGTTTTTTCATCACTTTTAAATTTGAAAACACACAACTATATGTAATTATTTTATCATTTATAATTCTACCTTCTTTTATTTTTGAAATTATAAGAGCTCAATTTAGACTACAACATAACAATAAATCATTTGCTTACACAGAACTAACACATAGCATAATCATTTTATTCAGTGTGTTTTTATTGAGTTATTTCTTTAAAGAAACGGGATATGCAATAGCGCTTTTAATAACACCTTTACTAGCATCTCTCTTATTTATAAAGAAATTGAATATTGATTTTAAATCAAAAACAAAATTATCAATTACCAATTTTTCATTTTGGAGATACGGCTTTTTTGCAAGCTTGTCTAACGTGCTAACTCAATTACTTTTTGTAATTGATATTCTGTTAATTGGCCACTTATTAGAAGATACTGTAATGGTTACAAATTACAGATACATATCTCTAATTCCGTTTAGTTTACTCTTTTTACCACGCGTATTTATTGCTACTGATTTTGTTACTTTTACAGAAAACATTTACGATAAAAAGTACATTGTTAACTATATAAAAAGTTATATGTTATTCTTTTTGATAACAAGTTGCATAATGCTTTTATTTAGCTATTTATTTGCAGCACAAATTCTAACACTTCTTGATCCTAATTTTACACAATTTGTAGATACTTTTTTAATTCTGATGATAGGAATTACCGGAATTTATATTTTTAGAGGATTGTTCGGAAATCTACTGTCATCAATTGGTAAAGCACATATAAACTATTACATTGCTAGTGTTGCTCTTTTAATAAATGTGTGTAGTAATTATTATTTAATTCCTAAATATGGCATAAAAGGAGCTGCAATTACTTCTGCTATATTAATGTGGTTTACAGGAATTATCTCCTTATTTTGGTTTTGGTTTCTATACAAGAAACTACTTATTAAAAAAGCCTAAATTAAAAGGAAATTTCCGAGAAGTAAATTGTTGATATTCTTCAAACTTTGCTCCAAAACCTTTAAAGAAAATAGCCGTATTTGGTAAATTCCCTCCTTCGAAATCTAAAATAAAATTAGAATTTTCATTTCTTTTAATAATGCTTTTAATTAAAAAGCTGGCTGCTTGCAATTTCCTTCCTTCATCAATAAAGGCAGAAAAAAGATACGTAATTCTATTATTAGATTTTAAAAATAATCCACCACCAATTAATACATCATCTTTAAAAACACCAAGAACAAGTCCGTTGTTTGTTTTTAAAGTCGTTTTAGAAATCTCAGATAACTTTTTTGCAGAAAACCCCGGATAATTATAAAACTTGTTCTGAATATTTATTAAGGCTGCTATTGTAGTATTTTTAATGGACAAGTTCTTTTTTTCGCCAACTTTAACAGCATGTTTCCTTCCTTTAGAAAAGGATTTAAAAAGTGTTTCATAAGGCAGGTTTAATTCTAAAATATAGTTCTTCATAGAAACTATATTTTTAGAAGTTAAAGAATTATCAGCATTAAAATTAAGAGAAAACTTTACAAATTTGTCTGAAACAATTGTAATCATTTGTTCTTGTAAACTTTCAGTAATTTTTTCTATTGAAAAAACACCTAATTGTTGGCTAAATAATGGTTGCGCACAATACTTTATTCCGTATTTTTTCTTCCAAGGAATTGGCATTACAGCTTTATAATCATCTAAAACTAAAACACCCCAGTTTTCTGCAACAATATCTAAATACCAAGAAAATGCATAAATTCTAGATTGAATAGAATTTTCTATACAAGCATCATATTTTTCAACATCTAAATCTTTTCTTTTTATGTATTGAATCATTTTATGAAACGGCTATTTTAATCATAGATTCATACAATCTTTTCCAACCTTTCCATCGTAAATAATCACTTAAACTTTCATTATGAAATAGGGTGATAAAAGTTCCGTTAACAGCTTTTACTTCATTCTTTATATCTCTAATTCTACCCAAAGATTGTTTGGGTGTTAGTTTCATATAATCATTTAAAGTAGTATCCATTAAAGCAAAAGGAAATACTTTTAATGGTGTTTGAATTTCAAAATCTAAATCGTAAAAATAGAATGGTGTACAGGTGCTTGCTCTAAAACCTACATTACTTGCGTATCCCATAGAATAATCTTCTTCTACTTCTAAATCTATTAAATTTTGATAGGTATCTGGTAAACTAAATCGTAAATAATGTTGTCTAGATCTTTGAATTGGCGAATTGATAATTTCTTCTAACCTAAGTTTTTCTTTTTTTAATAACGGTGCATTATTCATGGTAAAATAAGAAGGATGTAAACCAACTTTTGCATAATCTACCATTTCTTTAATAAGTAATCTGTATTTTCTTTTTGATGCAGAAACATTGGTATCAAAAGTGGTATAATCACCTATTAAAAAGAAGAAAATAGTTTTAATTTTTTGTTCTTTTCTAACTTTTAAAATTCTTTGAAAAGTATCAAAAGGATCATTTTTTATGTTGAAGGTAACTGCAAACCGATTCCAAACATTAAAGAGCTTAAATTGTACTAAATCATTTAAAAAGCCACCTACACTTCTTACTAAACTTTTATATTTATAAGCGTAAGCATTGTCTATATCTACTGTAGAAATAAACTCGTATTTGCGTTTTTTATATTTATATTCTGGAAACTTTTCTTTTAAAGCTTCCAACAATTTATACGCCCAAATATCCACTACTGGCTTTTCTAAAAATCGATATTTGTACGCTAAACTTTGATCTGCTGTATAACGACCATGAACGTCTTTAACATGCGGTAAATATTCTTCATATCTAGTAATTAAATAAAAACTTGCTGCAAAAACATCAAAAGGAATAGAAGACTTAGGCCCTGCCTTAAAAAAACAAGGAACTTCATCCCATTTTTGAATAGAAATTTCCATATCATTAACACCTTGCTCAAAAAGTAAGCTGTTACTTTTTACAAAAAACTCATTTCCTAAAGGTGTTTTTGTATAGGTCATTTTAGGACCATTAAAAGCAACAAACTCTTCAATCTTAGAAGTAAAATCTACGGAAATTAATAAAGTTCGTGTAAGAATATGCTTAAAAACATAGCGAATTCTTGGTGTAATTTTATGTGTATAAATTAATATCATTTTTTGTTTACGTTAGCAGTAGTCATTTTGTAATATTCAGTATAGTACTAACTGAAAACTGAGGGCTACAAATGCCCCTCATCTGCAAAGCTAAAATACGCTTTTTCGGTAATTATTAAATGATCTAGCAGCTTTATATCTAAAGTGTTTCCGGCTTCTTTTATTTTTTGAGTGAGTTGCTTATCAGCATTACTAGGTTGTAATTTTCCTGACGGATGATTATGACATACAATCATTGCCACAGACGCCAATTCTAACGCTCTCTTAAACAATAACCTTACATCTACCACTGTAGCGGTTAAACCACCTTTACTTATCTGGCTTTTTGCCAAAACTTTGTTAGAATTATTTAAAAACAGCACCCAAAATTCTTCGTGTTCTAAATCTCCAATAACGGGTTGCATTAAACTAAAACCATCTTTACTACAGGTAATCTTTGGTTTCTCTAAAGCTATTTCTAACTGTCTTCTTTTTCCTAACTCTAAAGCAGTAATAATAGCAATTGCCTTGGCTTCTCCAATACCTTTAAACGTAGTCAGTTTTTCTACAGTTAGTTTTGCTAACTCATTAATGTTTCCATCAACAGATTGTAAAATTCTTTTTGATAATGCAACGGCACTTTCTTGTCTATTGCCAGAACCAATAAGAATAGCTATTAATTCTGCATCAGAAAGTACAGACTTCCCTTTTGCTAACAGTTTTTCTCTTGGCCGATCGTCTAAAGCCCAAGATTTAATAGTTAACTTTTCCATTTTCTTTTTTTATAAAAATACAAAAATGAAATTAACTTAACTTTTAGGTATCTTAGAGTGCTTTAACGTTTAATACCCTAAACTATCTTAGTGTAATTATAATTGATTTAAAAAATTTGGATACTGTTGGTTGTTTGGGTACAATTCAATTAATCTCTTTACAATATTTTTTGCTTTTTCTTTTTGATTAGATTTAGAATATAAATAAGCTAACGCATACAATAAACCTTCATTTGTAGCTTCTACTTTAAGACCAGAAATCAATGTTTTTTCACCGTTTTTATAATCTTGTTTTTTATCATATAATAACCCCAAATTATAGTAAACACGAATATTTTCTGGCATTATTATAATTGCTTTTTTAAGTTGAACAATGGCTTCGTCTACTCTATTTAACTCTGCATACATTAGAGCTAAAGAATAATAAACAGGTCCATAAGTAGGTTCTTGTTCAATAACAGTTGTAAATGCCTCTTCTGCTTTTTTATATTCTTTATTATTATAATATAAGGTTGCTAAATTTAAACGAATTTGATTGTTAATATTATCAATAGCCAAGGCACTTTCAAAACTTTCTATTGCTTTTGTTATGTTTCCTTGTTTTAAATAATAATCTCCTTTTTTCATCCTTGTGCCTACAAAATCTGCATTTGTTTTTAAATGTAGATAAAACTCTTTCTTTACTTTTGCATAACTTTCTTTGTAAACTTCAGGAATATCAGTTTCAGCAACACCTCCTAATCCATAAAAAGTTTTTATTCTAATACTTCTTTTAGGGTCTTCTAATAACGGTAAAAAATAAGACGTATAATTCGTTGTATTCATACTACTTAAAACATCTACACTTGCTCCTCTCACTAAAGCAGAATCATCATTTAGAAGAGATATATAATCTTGTACAAAATTTTGTGCATTATAATTTGAAAGCACTTTTGTTGCTGATGCTCTTACAATTTCAGGTTGATGTTTATCGTACATCAATTCAATTAATCCTACATGTCCATTAGGTTGCATGGTAATTCCTGGTGCTAATTTCTCTGAATAATGAATAGAATCTACTTCTCCAAATAATTTTTTAAAGCTTTTTGCCGCCCAAACATCATCTTTATCTTTATGACAACCTGCACAAGCATTTGGAGTACCGTATTTTACACTTAAATCTGGTCTAGGTATTCTAAAACTATGATCTCTTCTAAAATCATTCCCCATATAAAATCTACCTGGCATATGACAATTTATACATTTTGCTCCCTCTGTATTTGGTTGATGAAAGTGATGTTCTGGTGTATCAAACTTTTCTGGAGCATGGCATTGGGCACACAGCTTATTTCCATCAAACTTTAGTTTTAATGTGTGTGCATCATGGCAATTGGTACAGGTAACATTATTTTGATACATTTTACTTTGTAAAAAAGAACCATATACATAATCTTCATCTAAAATTTGTCCGTCTGCTTGGTACAATCTTTCTTCTAAAAGTTGCGGATAATAATGATCTAGCAGTGTTCCTTCAAAATTAAAAAACTCAGAAAACTGCTCTCTTCTCATGTGACAACGCGCACATTCATCTACCAATTCTCTCGGAGTTGTACTTGTAGTCATTTGAAAAGTTCCGCTTGCAACATATTTTTCGCCAAGCTTCTCAACATCAGAAATATGTTGTTTTCCTGGACCATGACACGCTTCACAGTTTACATTAATAATTGCAAATTTAGTATTGTAGCTATGTGTTTTTTCATCGTAATTTTTACGAACATTAGTAGAATGACAATCAGAACACATGTTATTCCAATTTAAACCACCTCTAGACCAATGCAACCATTCTGAATGTACAACTTTGAAATCTGGATACAGATCGAACCATTTATTTTTAACAGAATCCCAAGCGGTTCTTAAACATTGATAATGACCATTAGGAAATTGAACAATATATTGTTGTAAAGGAGTGACCCCAAAAGTATATACAATTTTATAATTATGGTTTTTACCATCTGGACCATCAGTATTTACATAAAAATCTTTTCCTTTTTTATAAAAGCGAGAAGTTACACCTTGACTTGTAAATTTTTGATTGTTAAAATCAGCTAAAACAGAAATACTGTCTGCAAGATCCATTGCTTTATCATGATCAGAACCTTTCCATTTTTTAAATTGATCTTGATGGCATTCTTTACATTTTTGATCTCCTAAAAAGTGACTATCTGGAATCATTTCACCAGAAATAAAAACACCTTTATCCTTTTCAACTTCTTTGTATTCTACCTTTTTATCACAAGAAAAAAAAGTAAAAATCAAAAACTGAAAAACAAAAAATAAGCTTATTTTAAAAAAGATAAGAGCGTATATGTCTTTTAATTTCACAAAAGAAGTTTTATAGATTATAACAGTAAAACTAAAGTTTCTATTTTCTATAAAAAAAGATATTTATCATCTTTTTATAGAAAATAATAAAAACTTGAATTCTGAATAAAACTGAATATTTTAGTAAAATTATCATTTACACGGAAACTCTTTATATCTTTGCCCCTTATTACTATATTTAGCATATGAAAATTATCATAGCTGGTGCTGGAGACGTTGGTTTTCACTTAGCTAAACTTCTTTCTTACGAATCTCAAGATACGTATATCATCGATTTTGATGGTGAAAAACTAGAATACCTAAACAGTCATTTAGACGTTATTACAAAAAAAGGGGATGCCACTTCTATTAAGTTATTAAAAGAAATTGGTATTGACACTGCAGATTTATTAATTGCCGTTACAGATAGCCAAAACACAAATTTTACAATTTCTGTTATTGGAAAATCTTTGGGAGTAAAAAAGACAATTGCAAGAATAGACAATCCAGAATTTTTAAATAATTGCGAAGTAGATTTTAAACAGTTTGGTTTAGATTTTATGATTTCTCCACAGGAGTTAGCTGCCAATGAAATTAAAATGCTGTTAAACCAGTCTTCTTTTAATGACACCGTTGCTTTTGAAAGTGGTCTTTTTAATGTTATGGGAACTCCGTTAACTTATAAGTCACAAATTTTAGATTTAACGGTACAAGAAGCTAAAGAAAAGTTTTCTAATGTAGACTTTATAACCATTGCAATTAAAAGGCAGGGTGTTACACAAACCATTATACCGAGAGGAGATACTACGTATCAATTAGATGATCAAGTATATTTTTGCGTACCAAACCATAGCATGAAAGATCTTTACCCTATTATTGGTAAAACTCAATTAAACATTAAAAACGTAATGATTCTGGGTGGTAGTAGTATTGGTGAAAAAACAGCTCGTAACCTTTGTAAAGATAATTTTAAAGTAAAATTAATTGAAAAAAACAAGGAGAAAGCAGAGTTACTAGCAGAACAACTTAGTGATACTTTAGTTATTAATGGTGATGGTAGGGACTTAGAGCTTCTAGAAGAGGAGAATATTAGAGCAACAGACGCTTTTATTGCAGTAACAGGGAATTCTGAAACTAATATTATGTCTTGTTTGGTAGCAAAATCTAAAGGGGTTAAAAAGACAATTGCTTTGGTAGAAAACATGGATTATATTGATATTTCTCAAACTATTGGAATTCAATCTTTAATCAATAAAAAATTAATTGCTGCTAGTAATATTTTTAGACATATTAGACAAGGAGAAATTGTAGCCTTAGCTAATTTACATAATATTGATGCAGAAGTTTTTGAATTTGAAGTTCAAGAAGGTGCAAAAGTATCTGCACGTCCTATTAAAAAATTAAAATTTCCAAGAGAAGCTGTTTTTGGTGGTATTATTAGAGACGGAAAAGCACTGATGCCAGAAGGAGACATACAAATTAGAACTGGTGATAAAGTAATTGTATTCTGTTTACCAGAATCTGTAAGTACTGTAGAAAGATTATTTAAATAACAAATGAGTACTTTAAACACTAAAATTATATTTCGCTTTTTAGGTATTACTGCAATTTTAAACGGTTGTTTTATGTTTATTGCCTATCCTTTTAGCGTTTATCATAATGAAGATGCCAAATGGGGAATTTTAGCGGCCGGAACAGTAACTATAATTATTGGTCTACTTCTATATTTTTTAAATAAACCTAAAAGCACCAATATTCAAAAAAAAGAAGGGTATTTAATTGTAACTTTAGGATGGTTAACACTATCTATTACAGGTATGTTACCTTATTTACTTTCTGAAACGATACCAAGTATAGCAGACGCTTTTTTCGAAACAATATCTGGCTACTCAACAACAGGTTCTTCCATTTTAATAGACATAGAGGCCATGCCTAAAGGAATTTTATTTTGGCGAAGTGCAACGCATTGGATTGGAGGAATGGGAATTATAGTACTTACAATTGCTATTCTACCTCTTTTAGGTATTGGAGGAATGCAGCTTTTTATGGCAGAAGCTCCTGGCCCATCTGCAGATAAATTACACCCACGAATTACAGATACTGCCAAACGTTTATATTTAATATACATAACCCTAACCTTTGCTCAGTTCTTTTTATTAAAATTTGCTGGTATGACTTGGTTTGATGCTATTAATCATGCAATGGCAACAATGAGTACAGGTGGTTTTTCTACAAAAAACAACAGTGTTGCCTTTTATAATAACTTACCATTAGTACAATACATTATTATCTTTTTTATGTTTGTAGCAGGTACAAACTTCGTGCTAACTTACTTTGCATTAAAAGGAAAGGTTAAAAAAGTTTTTGAAAGCGAAGAGTTTAAATATTATTTTTGGGGAACAGTTGGTGTTTCTGCAATAATAGCAGTTATAATTATCTTTTTTCAAGATCCAAATTTACAAACAACCATTGCACACCCAATGATTTTTGGTAAAGTAGAAAGTGCTATTAGACATTCTCTTTTTATGGTGATATCTGTAGTAACTACAACCGGATTTGTTTCTGCAGATTTTACAATGTGGAACTTTTTAGCTACTGGTATTTTCTTTGCGTTATTTTTTACTGGTGGTTCTGCAGGATCTACAAGTGGTGGTATTAAAATAGTAAGACATATAGTAATGTTAAAAAATAGCTTTTTAGAATTTAAAAAAGCATTACATCCTAACGCTATTATACCTGTAAGGTTAGACGGAAAATCGGTACCACATACAATTGTATTTAACATCCTTTCTTTCTTTATTATTTACATGCTTATTTTTATTTTAGCCTCTGTAATACTTACTCTTTTTGGATTAGATTTTATGTCTGCTTTAGGTGCAGCAGCATCTTCTTTAGGAAACATCGGTCCTGCAATTGGCTCTGTAAGTCCTGTAGATAATTACGCTCATTTATCTGATGCTGCCAAATGGTTTTGTTCTTTTTTAATGTTAATTGGGCGTTTAGAACTTTTTACTGTCCTTATTTTATTTACTCCATTCTTTTGGAGAAAAAATTAAGACTACTACTTCACAAAAATTACACTAAAACATAATTTATCTATTCATCTCAATTTTTGGGCATTTTTACTTTATATAAATAATAAAATAGTTACTTTTATTATTTATGAAAAAACAATCAAATTTCTTATATCAAACTGCAGAAGACAAAACTATAGTTTGGTTTGAAAACAGTAATGAATACCTAGTTTTAGAAAACACCACAGCAGATATTTTAAAAAGATTAAGTAAAGGGATATCTGTAAACGAAATTGCAGAAGCATTGTCTAAAAAACTATCTGTTCCCTTAGATAAGACGATAGACTTTGTCTTAGATTTAGAAAAAAGAATCTACACACCAAATAATAACCCTGCATCCGAAATAATTAATGATTATAGAGATATTGAAACTCCAGAATCTTTTGAATTTACAAAGTATTATAAAGTAAACAATGTTGTTTTTAAGGTTTCTTATTTAAGTGAAAACGAGTTATCTTTTGTGCATCCAAAATTTTCTCATTTAGTCATAAATGATACAACTAGTTTTGATTATCAATTTGATGTATTTATAGAACATAATTATATTTTTCTTCTAGTTGATAAAAAACTAATTGGATCTTGGAGTCGTAATGACATTCATTATTTCCAAGGAAAGTTTTCGATGCAATTTATTCAGAAAATTCATCAAAAGGAAGAAAACGAATGGATGGGAGTTTTTCATGCATCTGCCGTTAGTAATAAAAAAAAATCCATTCTTTTTTTAGGTGATTCTGGCAACGGAAAAAGCACTTCTTTGGCTCTTTTACAAGCAAATGGTTTTACCTGTTTAGCAGATGATTTTGTACCTATAGATATTGATAAAAAAGAAGTTTACAGTTTTCCGGCAGCTATATCAATCAAAAAAAACAGCCTAGAAACCCTGCTTCCTATGTATCCCGAATTAGCAACTACAGCTGAATATAATTTTAAGAGATTAAACAAAATTGTACGCTATTTAAAGCCAAATAACACCAATTACTTCAGCCACTTACCTTGTAATGACTTGGTTTTTATTAAGTATGAAAAAGACGCTGAATTAACTTGTGAAAAGATTTCTAAGATTGATGCGTTTCAGCAATTAATTCCTGATTCTTGGATTTCTCCAAAAATAGAAAATGCCCAAATATTCTTAGATTGGTTCAGTTCTCTAAATTGTTATCGTTTAACGTATTCTAAAAACGATGAAATGATTAAAACAGTTTCAAAAATATTTAATGATGAATTATAAAGAAACGCTGTTTTTTGTAGCTAAATGTTTAACAATTAATCACGAAGAAAAAAATAAGATTTTAGTAGAAAAAGAATTAAAATCAAGGAACACAGATTGGGATTCTGTTGTAAAACTAAGTACAGGTCATTTTGTTTTCCCTGCGCTATATTGCAATTTAAAGAGAGCTAATTTTCTTCATTATTTACCTGAAGAATTGGTAAATTATATGATTCATATTACCGATTTAAATAGAGCAAGAAATCAGCAAATTATTGATCAAGCTAAAGAAATTAACGAGCTTCTTTTAAAGAACAACATTACCCCTATTTTCTTAAAAGGAACAGGAAACCTCCTCGAAGGTTTATATGAAGATATTGGAGAGAGAATGGTTGGTGATATTGACCTTATCGTTTCTAAAGACGATTTTAAGAACACCGTAGAAATTTTAAAAAAAGAAAAATATAGTGCCAAAAGTGAAGTTTATATGGATTTTCATTGGCATTATCCTAAAATGGTTAAAGAAAATAGAATTGCTGCTGTAGAAGTTCACAACAAGGTTCTAAAGAAGCCTTACACAAGTTATCTAGATTACGAAACTTTAAAAGAAAATTCATTTTCTTCTAGTAATTGTAGCGTTGCATCTTTCGAAAATCAATTTTTAATAACAATTTTACAAAAGCAAATTAATGATAACCTCTATTTTTCTAAAACGATTACACTAAGAAATGTATATGATAGTTTCTTATTATCTATTAACACAAGTTCTACAAAAAGAATTATAAAAAATAAGACAATCATAAAATATCTAAATAACTATAAAAGTTGTGCTTCAGAAATTTTAAACGCACCTAAAACTTTTGAATACACAATTAATAGTGAATCTAAAAAATATATAGATTCATATCTAAAAATTATAGGAAATTCTAAAAAAGAACTCAGAAAAATTAAATTGATTAATTCTTATATCAAAATTAAAGATAAAATTAAGATTCTACAATATTCTTTTATCGATAAAGAATACAGTAAATATACCTTTAGGCGGTTTAAAAACGTTCGTTTCTACTTAAAACAATTCGGTTTAGATAAAACTAAACCAAACTCTTAACTTCTTCAAAATCTAAACCACCATAATTACCAGAACTCATTAAAACAACTGCTGTTTTATCTAAATTCTGATTGAATAAAAATGTTTTAAATTCAGCTGGATTTGTATAAATAATTAAATCATCTCTTTCAAAAGCATTTGCTATTTGTTGTGCTGTAACTTCTTCTAATTGTTTAATTTTTACGGCATGTGGAGAATAGAAAACCACCGCTTTATCCGCAGCATCTAATGCTCCTTTATATTCTGCTAAAAACTCTGCATTTAAACTAGAATATGTATGCAATTCTAAACAAGCTAAAACAGTTCTTTCTGCATATTGTTCTTTAACGGCTTTTGTTGTTGCTTCTACTTTACTTGGTGAATGTGCAAAATCTTTAAAAATAACAGTGGAGTTATTTTCAACTATTTTTTCTAAACGTTTGCTTGCTCCACTAAAACTAGCGATTGCTTCATAGAAATAATCTTCATCAACCCCCATATGTTGACAAATCCACTTTGCTCCTGCTAAATTCTGAAGATTGTGTTTTCCGAAAATTTCTAAAGGTAAATTTCCTTCTTCAGTTTCTAAATATGTAATTCCGTTTTCTATAAAATGTTTTGGTGTAGCATATGGATATTTCTTAATATGATTTTCTGAAGATTCTACAACCTCTTTTACAATCTCATCCTCTTCATTATACACCATACTTCCTCCATTTACCATAGAGTCTGTAAATATTTTAAATTGTTCTACGTAGTTTTCAAACGTAGGAAACACGTTAATATGATCCCAAGCAATACCACTTAATAATGCAATATTTGGCTTATATAAGTGAAATTTAGGACGCATATCTATTGGCGAACTTAAATACTCATCTCCTTCTAAAACAATAAAATCGTTTTCTTCTGTTAAATGCACCATGGTTTCAAAACCTTCTAATTGTGCGCCCACCATGTAATCTACTTCTTTTTCATGATAATTTAACACATGTAAAACCATAGAAGTAATGGTTGTTTTTCCGTGAGAACCACCAATAACAACACGCGTTTTATCTTTCGATTGTTCGTACAGAAACTCTGGATAAGAATATATTTTTAAACCTAATTCTTGGGCTTTTAATAATTCTGGATTATCCTTTTTAGCATGCATTCCTAAAATAATTACATCTAGTTTTGAGGCTATTTTTTCTGGAAACCATCCAAATTCTTCAGGCAATAATCCATATTTTTCTAAACGAGATTTAGAAGGATTGTGAATTGTATCATCAGAACCAGAAACTTGGTATCCTTTTTGGTGTAAAGCAATTGCTAAGTTGTGCATTGCGCTTCCGCCAATAGCAATAAAATGAATTTTCATCGAACAAAATTTAGAAAAGTAAAAATACAAAAGCTTTACACAATATAAAGTATCTTTATAACGAAACTCAGTTAAAAAATGGTTTTACGCAGTGAAACAACCCGTTAACTAATTTTAAATTGTTTTATAGACCGATTTACACGTGCTTTGACAGCATTAAATCTTATGATTATGAAAAAAATTACATCAACATTATTAATGATTATAGCATTCTCTTCCATTTCTAACGCACAAACTTCCTTTAAAAACCTTTGGTTACAGGTAGAAAAATTAGAGATAGACAATTTACCTAAATCAGCGTTAGAAACTGTAGATAAAATCTACACCAAGGCAACCACAGAAAACAATTCTGCTCAGTTAATAAAAACGCTATTTTATAAAAGTAAATTTTCTTTAACCTTAGAAGAAGACGCACAAGTAAAAGTGATAGAAAGTTTTAAAAAACATATTGCTACCAGTAAATTTCCAACAAAAAATGTGTTAGAAAACATCTTAGCAAATCTGTATTGGCAATATTTTACACAGAACAGATATAAATTTTACAACAGAACAAAAACAGAGGACAAAGTAAATGTTAATGATTTTAGAACTTGGGATTTAAATACACTGTTTAAGGAAATTCACTGTCATTTTGAAGCTTCTTTAGAAAATGCAGAAGCATTACAAAAAACAGCTATTTATGAATATGTAGATATCTTACAAATTGAAAAAGACTCTAAAAAATACAGACCAACAGTCTATGATTTTCTTGCACACAATGCATTAGAATTTTATAAATCTAACGAAACATCAATTGCATCGCCTGCATATAATTTTATTTTAGATGACTCCAGTTTTTTAAGTGATTACAGAACGTTTTCAAAATTAAAACTAACATCTAAAGATACCTTCTCATTACAATTTAATGCTCTAAAAATTTATCAGAAATTAATTCAGTTTCATGCTAAAGAAAATAATTTAGATGCTTTGGTTGATGCGGATATTCATCGTTTAAACTTTGTAAATGAGCATGCTACTTTTCAGAATAAAGAACCTATTTTTTTATCAACCTTAAAATCATCAACAGATATTTTTAAGGAAAATGTTGTAAGTGGTTTATATGCTTTTGAAACTGCAAAAATATATAGAGACCAAGCCAACGCTTACACTACTTCTAAAGAGAAAAAAGACAGATTTAAAAATAAAGAGGCTATCGATATTTGCAATACCGTAATTAAACAATTTCCTAACAGTTTAGGCGCTAAAAACTGTACAGTGCTTAAAAATCAAATTTTACAGAAGTCACTTTCTATTACTGAAGAAAAATACATCTCTATAGAGACAAACTCAAGGTTATTATTGAACTATAAAAATATTAACAAACTCTTTTTTACCGCTTATAAAATTACAGACGCTCAATTACATCAATTTAATAAAGTATATCAATTAGAAGAAAAAATAAAATTGATAAACTCTTTAGAAAAAGTAATTAATTGGAATGCCAAACTAAGAAATGAAAAAGATTTTTTACAGCACCAGACAGAGGTAATTGTACCGAAGTTAAAAAACGGAACTTACCTTATTATTACTTCTGAAAATGAAGCTTTAAAAGAAGATGAAGTTTTTGGCTCTGCAGCTTTACAAGCGACAAATTTAAGTTTAGTTGAAAATAATTTTAACGATATTCATAACTATCAAGTAGTAGATAGAGAAACAGGAAAACCTATTAAAAATGCCGAGATTCATATAAAAAATGAAAAGAGAAATAGAGGTGCTTTTATCAACAAAAACCTAATAACAGGTAAAAATGGGTTTGCTTCTTTTAAAAGCAGTGAATTTTACAACAATGTTAAAATTACAGTAAAAACAAAAAATGATGAAGCTTCTTTTGGTGATTATTATATTTCTGATGATGACAGAAAAAACTATAGAAATAATGACGATCATCAAACAATAATTAAACCTTTTATTTTTACAGATAGAAGTATTTACAGACCCGGACAAACCGTATTTTTTAAAGCAATTGTTATAAAAAAACAAGGCAATACATCTAATATTTTAAAAAATGAATACGTAGAAGTTGTTTTATATGATGTTAATAATCAAGAAGTAAAATCGTTAAATTTAAAACTGAATGAATTTGGCTCTGTTGCTGGCGAGTTTATTTTACCTAGTAATGGTTTAACAGGCAATTATACCATTAAAGTTAATGAAAGTTTAGAGGAAGATAATAATCAGCATTATGAATATGACTACAACAATTCAACAACAATTTCTGTTGAAGAATACAAAAGACCAAAATTTGAGACTGATTTTAAATCGGTAACCGAAAGTTATAAAATAAATGATTCTATTACTATAGCTGGATTTGCAAAAGCATTTTCTGGTGCAAATATTACAGAGGCAACCGTGGTTTATCGCGTACATAGAAAAGTGCAATACCCAAGTTGGTATTATTGGCGAAGACCAAACCCAACTTCTAGTTCTCAAGAAATTACTCATGGAGAAAGTGTTACCAATAATAAAGGAAAATTCGAAATTATCTTTAAAGCAATACCAGACGAAAGTGTTTCTAAAGAAAACCTACCTGTTTTTAGTTACGAAATTACTGCCGATGTTACCGATATAAATGGTGAAACTCACAGCGCAACAAGCGTTGTAAAAGTTGGTTATCACAGTTTAATTGCATCGATTTCTATGGATGATAATATTGATAAAAATTCAACAAAAAATTCTTTAAAGGTTGATACAAGAAATTTAAATGACGAGTTTATTCCTGCAAAAGGAAGTATTAAAATTTATAAATTACAAGCACCTAAAAATGCTTTAAGACAAAGACCTTGGGCTGCACCAGATTATCAAGATATTTCAGAAAACACATTTAGAACCTTGTTTCCTAATGATCCGTATTTAGAAAATGAAACTGATGAAAGAAATTGGAAAAAAGGAGCACTTGTTCATACCCTTAATTTCGACACAGATAAAGCAAAAGAATTTGAACTTAAAAACATTAAAAATTGGGTTTCTGGGCAATATATTGCCGTCTTAGAAAGTAAAGACAAATTCGGACAAGAAGTAAAAGACGAACAAAGATTTGCTCTTTTTTCATCAAAAGAAAAACAAGTTGCAGACAATAAATTATTTGAGATAAATACAGATAAAACTTTTTACAATATAGGTGATGACGTTAGCCTTAAAATAGGTTCTGCTTCAGAAAACATTACCGTAATTATTCAAATTGAAAAGAATTATAAAACAATAGCTACTCATTTAATAAAATTGAGTAACACTATAAAAACCATTAAAATTCCTGTTTATAAAGATGATGTTGGTGGTTTTGCTGTAAAATATCACTTTGTAAATTACAATTATTTTAAAAGTGGTAGTTTATTGATAAACGTTCCTGAAAAGCAAGAATCGATAGATATTGAAACCAATATTTTTAGAGATAAGTTACAACCAGGACAAGATGAAACTTGGAGTTTTACCATTAAGGATGATAAAAAAAACACGGTTACAGCAGAAATTTTAGCATCTATGTACGATGCTTCTTTAGATGAGTTTAAACCTCATAATTGGAATTTTAATCCTATTACCCCAAAACCAAAATATTATTCTTACACAAATAGTAACGCCAATCATAGTTTTGGTACTGTTAATTTTAGCATCAGAAATAACCAAAGAAGATACTATAATTTTGCCACTAATTCTTATGACTCATACAATTGGTTTGGCTTTAGTTTAAATGGAAACAGATGGCAGAATCAACAATATCTAAGAAACATTAAAAGAAAAATAGAAAGCACTAGAATAGATTTTGATGGTACAATTACAGGTTTTATTGCTGATGAAAATGGCGAACCTTTACCAGGAGTTTCTGTTATAATAAAAGGAACTTCTTTTGGTACTGAAACAGATTTTGATGGAAATTATTCCATCAAAATAAAAAAAGGAGATGTTTTAATTTTTAGTTATTTAGGCTTTATTTCCAAAGAACAGACAATTAGCAATCAAACAAATATTAATGTAAAATTAGAAGAAGATTCTTCTAATTTAGATGAAGTTGTTGTGGTTGGTTATGGAACCCAAATGAAAAGGCATATAACCGGAGCGGTTAGTCATTTAAACCCTGAAAATGAAGAAGCCGATATCAGTAACGTTTTAGAAGGTAGCGTTGCTGGAGTAAGTATTTCTGATGATTCAGAAAATACCCTAATTAGAGGAATGGGCTCTGCAACAGGTACTAATAAACCTTTATATATTGTGGATGGTGTTATAGTAGACAAGATGACTTTAAGTCCAGATCAGATTGCAGAAATATCTGTTTTAAAAGACGCAGCTGCCACTTCTGTTTATGGAGCAAGAGGTGCCAATGGAGTAATAATTATCACAACAAAAAAAGGAGTAGACAAGCAATTATTACAAGTAAAAGCCCGTAAAAACTTTAATGAAACGGCTTTCTTTTTCCCTCAATTAAGAACCGACAAAAACGGTCAAGTTCGTTTTTCTTTTACAATGCCAGAAGCATTAACACGTTGGAAACTGCAATTATTAGCACATACAACGGAATTAAAATCGGCAACAAAAACATTACAAACAGTTACTCAAAAAGAGTTAATGGTTGTACCAAATGCGCCTCGTTTTTTACGTGAGGGTGATAAAATTACCTTGAGTGCTAAAATTACAAATCTAACAAATAATCAATTAAGTGGTTTTGCAAAACTAATTTTAACTGATGCCATTACAGGAAAAGAAATTGACGCTGAATTAGAGAACTTAAATTCTAACAAAAACTTTACTGTAAATACAGATGGAAATACAAGCGTTTCTTGGAATTTATCAATTCCGGAAACCGTACAAGCGGTTCAATATAAAATTGTAGCAAAAGCAGGTGATTTTTCTGACGGAGAACAAAATGTTTTACCCGTTTTATCCAACAGAATGCTGGTAACAGAAACCTTACCAATGTGGATCCGTTCTAACCAAACCAAAACGTTTACGTTAGATAAGTTAAAAAATAATAGGTCATCAACTTTAAAAAACCACAAGTTAACGTTAGAAATGACGTCTAATCCGGTTTGGTATGCCATTCAAGCTTTGCCGTATTTAATGGAATATCCGTATGAATGTGCAGAGCAAACCTTCTCTAGATATTACGCAAATACATTGGCTAGTTTTGTAGCTAATTCAAATCCTAGAATTCAAGAAGTTTTTAATGCTTGGAAAACATCTGATGCTTTGTTATCTAATTTAGAAAAGAATCAAGAATTAAAATCGTTGATTATTCAAGAAACTCCTTGGTTGCGAGATGCACAATCAGAAACCGAGCAAAAGAAAAGAATTGCTTTATTATTCGATTTGAATAAGATGAAAAACGAGCAAGAAAAAGCCATCAATAAACTAAAAGATATGCAGATGAATTCTGGTGGATTTTCTTGGTTTAAAGGCGGACGCTATGAAAGCAATTTTATCACCCAACATATTACAACAGGTTTTGGACATTTATCAAAATTAGGAGTTACTGATTTTGATGCATCAACAAAAAATATGATTGAAAAATCTGTTCAATATTTAGATGGAGAATTGTTAGAACAATATAAAAAACTGTTAGAAAGAGCAGAGGAAATTAGAGACAAAGCAAAAACTAAAAAGAAAGGAGAACAAGCGTATAAAGATTATTTATCAAAAAATAATTTAGGGTATTTTACCATTCAGTATTTGTATATGCGTAGTTTTTATGCTTCCATTTCTTTGGATGATAATTTGCAAAAAGCGGTTGATTATTATAGAAATCAAGCAAAAACGTATTGGAACGACTACAATTTATATGCAAAAGGTCAAATTGCTTTATCGTTGTTTAGAAATGATGATAAAATAACCGCAAAGAAAATTCTAAAATCATTAAAAGAAAATTCGATTTCATCGGATGAATTAGGGATGTATTGGAAAGAAAATACATCTGGTTACTACTATTATCAAGCTCCGGTAGAAACACAAGCACTATTAATTGAAACCTTTTCTGAAATAGAAAACGACACAAAAACTATTGACAATCTAAAAATTTGGTTGCTAAAAAACAAGCAAACCAATAGATGGAAAACTACAAAGGCAACAACAGAAGCTGTTTATGCTTTGTTATTAAATGGTAACGATTGGGTTTCTATTACAGAAATGGTAGCTATAAAAGTTGGTGACAAAGAAATTAATCCAACAAAGTTGGACGATGTAAAAGTGGAAGCAGGAACAGGTTATTTTAAAACCTCTTGGAGTACTAGTGACATCAAAAAAGAAATGGCAGATGTTACCATCACCAAAAAAGGAAACGGAATTGCTTGGGGTGGTTTGTATTGGCAATATTTTGAAGATTTAGATAAAATTACTTCTGCAGAAACTCCTTTAAAACTGAATAAAAAACTATTCTTAAAATTAAATTCTGATACAGGAAAAGAGTTGAAAGAAATTACAAAAGACACCAAACTAAACATTGGCGATTTAATTACGGTTCGTATCGAATTAAGAAGCGATAGAGATATGGAATTTATACACATGAAAGACATGAGAGCTTCTGGTGTAGAACCAATCAATGTATTATCTCAATACAAATGGCAAGATAATTTAGGCTATTATGAGAGCACCAAAGACGCTGCAACAAATTTCTTTTTTGACAGATTACCAAAAGGAATCTATGTTTTTGAATATGATGTTCGTGTAAATAATGCCGGAGAATTTAGTAACGGAATTACAACCATACAAAGCATGTATGCTCCTGAATTTAGTAGCCATTCTAAAGGTGTAAGAATTAAGATCTTAGAAAATTAAGCATTTTACCTAGCAAAATAGTTGCCCTTATATTTTGATATAAGAGTTGAAAGGTTGTAGATTTGAGAAACCCCCAATCTCATATAAGAAAATGAAAAAAATATTATTAGCCCTCAATTTAATATTTGCTATAAATTTAACAATAAATGCCCAAAATATATCTGACCATGCAATTGGTGTTCGTATTGGTGGCGGAAATGGTACAGGAGGAGAAATCTCCTACCAAAAACATTTAAGTAATAACAACCGATTAGAAGTAGATTTAGGTATCGCCAATGAATTCAATGATTTTAAAGCAACTGGTTTATATCAATGGATTTGGAATTTAGAAGAACGTCTTAACTGGTATGCTGGTGCTGGTGGAGGACTTGTTTCTGCAAATAGATTAGGCGTTTATGGAGCAGGTATAGTTGGAATTGAATATAACTTTAATGTTCCAATTTTAGTTTCACTAGACTACAGACCAGAAGTTGGTTTTACTGGTAGTTCAAATGGGCTAGCTTCTAATATTGGTGTAGCTGTAAGATATCAATTTTAAAAATTATTTCACCTTTTTATAAGCCCTTCTACTTTAACAATTAGAAGGGTTTTTTATGTGATAAATTGTTCGTTTGAATTAATATTTAATTGGATAAAGATCATTTAGATGAAATAATAGATATAACTTTGACCTTTAAATAAAAACACATAAAATTATGAAAAAAACACTTTTAATTATTGGTCTTTTCGTTGCTGGAGCATTTTCTGTAAATGCACAAAGTATTTCTGAAAACGCAATAGGTTTACGCTTGGGAGATAATGATGGTTTTGGAGGAGAAATCTCTTACCAAAGAGCTTTAGGAGATAATAACAGGTTAGAAATTGATTTAGGATTAAGAAATAACAAAAACTACGATGGTTTTAAGGCTACAGGTATTTACCAATGGGTTTGGAATATTGAAGGTGGCTTTAACTGGTACGCAGGTGTTGGTGGTGGTTTAGGAAACTACAGTGGCAAAAATAACAACAATGATTTTTCTGAAACATTTGCTTTTGCAGCCGGAGATATTGGAATTGAGTATAATTTTGCAGATGCACCAATATTACTTGCTTTAGATTTAAGACCAGAATTTGGTTTTGGAAATACTTATAATGATTTTGATAATGATATTGCATTTAGTATCAGATATCAATTCTAGAAAAAAAGCAATATATAATAAATCCTCTAAATTAATTTTTAGAGGATTTTCTTTTTTTACTCGCTTTTGCAAACGGATTAAAGTCTAATGCTAATTGCAACCAATAATTTAAATCGTCATCTAGATCTATTGCTTCTTCAGATAGAAAAACAAAACCTTTCATTGGTTTGCCTGTAAAATTCATTTTATTACACCCTTCTTTTTCTAGAGATTCATCATAAATATTAGGATGAATGCGTGCCATAATTTCTTCTTTTATTACAGCAACATACATTTTATCATCTACCATAAATAACAAACCGCCCATCATTTTTTTTGTGATAAAAGAAACACTTTTTTCATTCAAAAATTGAGAAACTCTATCGGCTAAGTATTCACTATATGCCATTATTGTTTTTTTAATGGGAATTGTTTTAAAATTTGCCGAACGACTTCTTGTAGATGTAATTTTCTTATTTCTGGAGTTCTATTTTCTTTAACAATTGAAACTAAAGAACCTTCCCAAAATAATTTATTATCCTTTGCTTCAATAAATTTAATAATTAGTTTTTCATTCATTTTTTTTCCTCCGAGGGGTAGTCCTCCTGAAATTCCTATTCCTCCATTTCTTCCACCACTTCCAACACCAATTCCAATTGTATTGCTATTTTGATTTTCTGAAGTTTCCATATCAAAATAGATAAAAAAATCTGGTACCTTTTTTTGCAACATTCCACTTTCTTTAAGTCTTTGTTCAATTGAAGTCACAATACGTTTTACATCAAAATCATTTAAGTTATCGCCGTTGTCTTCATAAAACTCATAAGTTTTAAACTTAGAGAAATCTTCTTTATCATCATAATCTGTAATTACTTTAGGTGATGCGCATCCTATCAATAAAAACAAAAATATGTATTTACTATTTTTCATCAACAACTATTATTTACCCTCTTTAAGTACAACTCTCGTTGGTGTATCCTTAGCATTAATAATACTCTCTGTGCCTTTTGCAACCGCTTGTATGGTTTGTGTAATTACGGTCATGTTTAGTGTTTCCGCTTCATCCGAAGCTTGATGATAATCTTTATCAACATCTATTGGTGTTGTAGAAAAAGTATGTGAAGGAACGCCTAATCTAGCCAAAGAAGCATTGTCTGACCTAAAAAATAAATTAAACTTTTTATACGGATCCGGAAACAATTGATACCCTGAACCCACTAAATTTTTCTGAATTATTTTACCAAAATCAGATCTTTCAAAGCCTGTTAACCAAGCTGTATTTGGTCCAAAACTGGGCACCTTACCAATCATCTCTAAATTAATACCAGCAACAAATTTACTAGCATCAATTCCTTTACCAAAATGTGTAGAACCTATTAAGCCTAATTCTTCTCCGGTAAAAGCTACAAAAAGAATGGTTCTTTCATTAGCCCCTTTCGTTTTAAAATATTCTGCCAAAGCTAAAACTCCAGTTACTCCAGATGCATCATCATTTGCACCATTATAAATACTATCTAATTGTCCTTCTTTTTTTCTAATACCTAAATGATCATAATGTGCAGAAACAATTACAATTTCATCTTTCTTAGATTTCCCTTCTAAAATACCAATAATATTACTTGTTGTAATTTCTTTATTAGACCTTCTATCTGTAAATGTAAAAGTTTGTCTGTAATTTTTTAAAGTATCATACGTAGATAATCCTATTCTTTTAAACTCATTTTCTATGTATTTAGCTGCTTTTTCAATTCCGGGAGTTCCTGTCATTCTTCCTTCCATGTCATCAGAAGCTAATGTATAAAGGTGTTTTTTAACAGTAACAGAATCTATTTTTGCTATCTTTTTTTCTGATTTAACAACATTAGAACTCTCTTTACAAGAAAAAATAGTTGCTATTAAAAGGATATAAACTAGGTTGATTTTTTTCATTATATTGATTTTAAGTTGATAAATATAACCAATCATTCGCAATAAATATTTTGTACTTTTGTTAAAATTTTTTTTCTGATGGATTTATCTCTTATACCAAACATAAAACACACAAAGTCTAACAACTTTTTTTTACTTGCAGGCCCTTGTGCTATAGAAAGTGAAGAAATGGCTTTAAGAATTGCCGAAAAAGTAATTACAATTACCGATAAACTAGAAATTCCGTATATTTTTAAAGGAAGTTTTAAAAAAGCAAACAGAAGTAGAATTGATAGTTTTACAGGAATTGGAGATGAAAAAGCATTGAAAATTTTACGTAAAGTTTCTGAAACTTTTAATGTACCAACGGTAACTGACATTCACGAAGTTTCAGATGCCATAAAAGCGGCAGAATATGTAGATGTTTTACAAATTCCTGCATTTTTAGTACGTCAAACAGACTTAGTAGTTGCAGCAGCACAAACAGGTAAAGTAGTCAACCTAAAAAAAGGACAATTTATGAGTCCGGGTGCTATGAAACACGCAGTACAAAAAGTAAAAGATGCAGGTTCTGAAAAAGCGTGGATAACAGACAGAGGTACTATGTTTGGCTACCAAGACATGATTGTAGACTTTAGAGGAATTCCAGAAATGCGCAAATTTGCACCAACAATTTTAGATGTTACGCATTCTTTACAACAACCAAACCAGGTTGCAGGAGTAACTGGCGGAAGACCAGATATGATTGAAACCATTGCAAGAGCCGGAATTGTAAACAACGTAGATGGTTTGTTTATAGAAACACATTTCGATCCTGCAAATGCAAAATCTGACGGAGCAAATATGTTACATTTAGACAATTTAGAAGGTTTATTAACCAACTTAGTTACTATTAGAAAAACGATTAATAGTTTATAAAACATACATTTTTAGGGCGTTTTAACAGGCTTTCACTACTCGCTTTTTTTCTGAAAAAGAAAAAAGAGCTCAAACAAGCCGTTCAATCCTTAACGCTCTTATTTGATAAATTAATTACATAAACCCTACAAGGTCTTTCTTTAGATCTTATAGGATTTTTTTTATCTTATAAAACTTAAAAAGACATTAAAATTTTATAAAAATCACTTTCCAAAAAAACCTTTTGTAGTTTGGTTATATGCTTCTTCTAAAACAGAAATTAGCACCTCTGCATTTATATCACTTACCTTTGTATAACGTAAAGATTTCACTACTTTTCTGTTATCAGAAATTACAAATTCATTAAATTTTTTAAATTCGTTATTTACGTAAAACCCAACATCTACATATCCTTTCTTTTTAGACGGATTTAAATAACAAAGTGGTTTTTCGTTTAAATAATAAAAAGGCATTTTCCATTTAAACTGTAAATCAACCTCAGCAAAATTGGTTTCAATTAATAGTTGCAAATGCATTAAAATGGATTTGAATGGTTCTGGTTGTTCTAAGATAAAGGCTTCTGCTGGTTTCATTTTTGTATATTCGCGGAAGATAAAAAAACACAAGTAAATGAACAATAATATTCAAATTAATTTTTCTTTAAAAGGGATTACAAGTATTTTAATTGGAGCTTTTATTTTTGTTGCAAGCTATTTAATAGAAACTATTTTAAATGGTTTTTTAATTGATGATAATCCTTTAGGAATGTTATCCGCAGAAACATTAGAAATCTTAATCATTACTATAACCATTTTTGCTTTTTTATTTTCTTCTTTAACTTTATTTTTTAATGGAAAAAGAACTGCTAAAAAACAAGAACATAAACTTTGGAGTGAAAAAACCAAAGCTGCAACCAAAAAATATTTTCTAGGAATTATTATAATCTTTGCTTCTTTACTTATTTTAATGAACCTAGGTTTTATAGACTACATCACTCCTACTTTTCTAATTTTATATGCTGTTTTATTATTTGTATTCAAAAATAAAGAACGAAAAAACCTATTAATTTTATCTGGAGTAAGTATTCTTTTGGCAGTTATGTGTTTCTTAATTCCTACATATTGGGCTTCTTCTCTTTCTATTTTAGGGATTGCACATGTTGCTTACGGAGTTGTTGTTAAAGAATAATTTCTTTTTTAAATTGGTTTTATTAGCTAGCAGATTTATTCAAAAAACTTCAATAAAAGATCAAAACTTATTTATTAAACTTTTTTTTGTACAATTCAAAATTTTACATTTACTTTGTAGTTCAAAGTTCTTTAAGAAATGAGTCAAGAAGATTATTTAAGAGACATATCAGAAATTAAAAACTTAATGAGTAAATCATCAAAATTTATTTCATTGAGTGGTCTGTCTGGTATTTTAGCAGGAATTTACGCTTTAATAGGTTCTGCCTATGCATATTGGTTGGTAACGCAAAAAGGAAATGGAATTCTTACTTTAGACGGAGAAGTATTCCGTTTGGCACTAATAGATTTACTTTTAGTTGGAGCACTTAGTGTAGCAACTGCTATCTTTCTAACCACACGAAAAGCAAAAAAAAATAATGAAAAAATTTGGGATCCTTTAACACGAAGATTATTATTCAACTTTATTACTCCCTTAGTGGCTGGTGCAATTTATATTATCATAATTTTAAATCAACAACGTTACGGACAAACAGGTGCTTTAATGCTATTGTTTTATGGTTTGGCACTATTTAATGCCTCTAAATATACTTTGGGAGATGTAAAATATTTAGGACTTACTCAGATAGTCTTGGGTTTATTATCAGCTATTTTACCTGGTTATGGTTTTTGGTTTTGGGTACTTGGTTTTGGAATAATGCACATTTTATATGGAGCTGTTATGTATTTTAAATACGATAGAAAATAACCTGTTTAATAATAAATAGACCTAAGTTGAAAAATATAATTCTAAATATAAACAAAGCTTTTGATCATCGAATACGACTTGGTATTATGTCTGTTTTGATGGTGAATGAATATGCTGATTTTAATACTTTAAAAGAATTATTAGGCGCAACCGATGGCAACTTAGCAAGTCATACAAAGGCTTTAGAAAAAGTAGATTTTATAAAAGTTGAAAAACAATTTATTGGCAGAAAACCAAACACAAAATACTTAGCAACCGAATTAGGTAAAATGGAATTTAAAAAACACATTGAAGCACTCGAAAAATTAATCAAAAATAAATAAACTTTTTTTTTACACACTTACTTTGAATTTCAAAGTTCTTTTAAAACAAAATTTATGAAAGAAATAAATGTACCATACCATTTAATTATTCCTACAGTAATTTCCATAATTACCTTAGGGATACTAATATATAAAAGGAAAACAATCTTTAAAAACAATGAAAATAAATGGTTTTGGATTAGCGTCACTGTATTTTTTTTCAGCTATTTATTTATCGTTGGTAGCGCAACTTACGCTCACTATTCCTCAAACTTAATTTTACAAAAGTTTGATTTAGATAAGAACGGAACTTTTAATAATACAGAAATAACTCCAGAATTTAAAATTGCTATGAAAAATGTAATTTCAGATACTGGTCGAAATTTTTCGTTTATAACTGGACTTATATTTTCTAGTATAATAGCGGCTATTATTTATGTAATAGGAATAAAAATTAATCAATAAAAAAACAACAAATTATAAAAATTTAATAACTATGGAAACGAATAATCAACAACAAGGAAAGTTTGGCAAATGGGTAAAAACTTCAATTACCGCAAGAATGCTAATGGTAGGAATCTTAATACTTGTATTGATGATTCCGCTCTCTTATATTAAAAGTTTAATTTACGAAAGAATGATACGCCAGCAAGAAGTTGTTAGTGAAATCAATCAAAAATGGGGAGAAGAAGCTCTAATTTATGGTCCTATTTTAAAAGTACCTTATAAAAGATATTCAGAAAAAACGATAACAAATCCAATTACTAAAGAGGTACAAAAGGAAACAATTACCAAAATAAAATATGCACACTTTTTCCCTAAAAAGTTGGTCATAAATTCAACCATAAATCCAGAAGAAAAAACAAGAGGAATCTATAAAACTGCTGTTTATAAAAGTAGCATTGCTATTAATGGAAGCTTCTCTAAACCCAATTTTTCTGAAATAGAAATTAACGACGAAGATATTCTTTGGGATAAAACAAGAGTAATTATACAATCTTCAAATTTAAAAGGAGCCGCTAGTTTGTTTGAAATTCAGTTTCATAAAAACAAGTATCAGTTAACTTCTAAGAACTTTAAAAATACAGATTCTCAAATAGTCTACAACACAGATTATGTAGGTTTAAACGAATTAGAAAGCAATAACTTACAACTTTTAGATGTACCAAACGGAAAGGAAACTTCATTTGCTATAACCATAAAAATGAAAGGAAGCAAACAAATTCGTTTTATACCAGTAGGTCAAGAAACAGATGTTAGCATCAATTCAGACTGGAAAACTGCTAATTTTATCGGAGAATATTTACCACATAATTCTGATAAAATTACAGAAGAAGGTTTTAATGCAAAATGGAAAATATTAGATATCAACAGACCTTTTTCTCAAGAATACTTTAACGGAATTCCTAATTTAAAAAACTATGCTTTTGGAGTTAATTTTTTAATTCCTGTAGATGAATATCAAAAAAGTGAACGTTCTGCCAAATATGGGTTTTTAGTAATTGGACTTACGTTCTTAATTTTCTTTTTGATACAATCTATGAGCAAAATAAATATCCATCCGTTTCAATATTTAATGATTGGTATTGCTTTAACCATGTTTTACACCTTATTAATTTCAATATCTGAACATAGTAGTTACCTAAAAGCATATTTAATTTCAGGAGCTTCCGTGGTTTCTTTAATCACTTTATACTCTAAATCAATTTTAAAAAACATCAAATTTCCAATTTTTATTGGAGTTTCATTAACCGCATTATACACCTTTATTTTTGTAATTATTCAGTTAGAAAATTATGCTTTATTAGTAGGCAGTATTGGTCTATTTGTAATTCTAGCAGCGGTTATGTTTGCTTCAAGAAAAATAGATTGGGAAAATAGTTAATAGTCCGTTTTAATTAAGCAAAGCCTCTAACCTACTCGAGGTTTTGCTTTTTAACAAAAAAGAAAATGATTTCATTTACACTATTAGCACTCTTATTCTTAACATCAATATCTTATATAAGCTACTTAACTTCAAAATTGATAATATCAACTTTTAATATAAAAAATAGTGAGAAGAAAACGGTATTTACAATACTAACAACCATCTTAATTATATGTGCTTTAATGCTACTATTATTTAACTAAACCATGAAAATACACTTAAAATATTTTATCGCTTTTATTTTACTATTGATCATAGAAATACTTATCGAAAAATTTGCTACAGGTTTTATTAGATTTACAATAGGTGATTATTTAGCTGTTATGTTGGTTATACCTTGATAAAAAGTATCGTTAGCATATCGATAGAAAAAGCAATTTTAATAACCTTTATAATCGCTTTTAGCATTGAATTTCTTCAATTATCCGATTTACAAAATAACTTTCCATCAGCCTATTCTAAAACATTAAAAATAATATTAGGCACCTCTTTTAGTATTGGAGATTTAATAGCCTATACCCTTGGAGTTATTACTATATTAATTTTTGAAAAAGCAAAAGAGCAACACACAGCACTCTAAGTTATAATTATTTTCTTACCAAAAAAGAAACCTCAACTCTTCTTGCTTGTGAGTCACTTTGTGCGCTATAATCAATTCCATGGTATTGTGTTAATACTCTTGTTGCATGCACACCCCTTAACATTAAGGCTTTCTTAACCCCTTCTGTACGTAGCATTGATAAGTTTTCATTATAGATTGCATTTCCTTTATTACTTGCAAAACCTTTTACAATTATGTCTAAATTTTCATTTACCTCTAAAATAGCATACAAGTCTTCTACCGTCTGTAATGAGTTATCATTTAAAACTTTAGAATTATTGGCAAAATAGATCTCTTTTTTATAATTTTTATACTTTGCAATTAATTTTTCATAATTACTAGGTAATGTTTTATTTTGAGAGATCTCATTTTTAAGCTCTTGTATTTTAAATTCTAATGCTTCTAAATCGCTTACAGAAATTGCTTTATTTGGTTGATTTAAATGATGCCCCTCTTTATAAATTGAATCTTGTTTTTGTTGTACAATTATTGAATTATTAGCAGCCTGGTCTTCTGTAATTTGCTCAGGTTCTTCTACATTCCGATTAATAAAAGGTAAATAAACAACATTCGATTTAACGTTATTTGATTGTTTCTGTAATAACGCATGCCTAAGCTCACTAATTTCTAACTTAAGGTTTTTAAACTCATTAGACTCAGAGCTAAAAGTATTATTTTTTTGAGCACTATTATTTTGATTATTTAAGCGATTTTCTAATTCTTCTATCCTACTTTTTAAATAATCGAAGTCAAAACTAGAATTATTTTGTTTGGTAAAAATAGAATCATTCTGCTTAACTAATGTTATCTTAGAATTCTTTTTTAAGCTTTTCTCTTTTTTGTAAAGCCTAAACTTTTGGGTTAAAGACAAAATATCAGCCTCACTCATTACCACAATACTTTCCTGAGTATCATTAACATCCTTCTGCTGCCCATAACTCATAGTTAAAGAACCTAATAGAAGAAAAGAAATACTAATATATTTTATTGAATTCATTTTAATTTTTTTTTAAAATTTTAATAGTAATTACCACCACTTATTTATAAAACACAACAATATAAATATAAGTCACATAATTAACGAATTATTTTAACGAATGTGACTTAACAATTAAAAGTGTGTTTATAATATTGAAATCAATAACTAATTAATAATTAAATAAAATGAGAAAATTACAATTAGCAACAATGCTTCTTATTCTATGTGCCTACGTTGGTAAAGCACAAGTAAAAGATATCAGTTTTACAATATCACCAGCAGCAGAATACACTTGGTGGGATGATAAATCAGGGCTAGAAGACAATGTACTGGTTGGAGGAAAACTAGGTTTTGGTTTTGGTGAATTTATAGAGCTTAGAGGTATTTATTTACAATCTTTAGATCAAAAAACAGATTTTAGTAACTTTGGTATTACCGATTTTAACCCTTCACTTTTTAACACACAAAAGGTATCCGTTTCTCGTTATGGAGGTGAGTTTAAAGCAAACATTGGTACTAAAGGAGTGAAGCCTTATTTTACATTAGGTGCTGGTGTGCAAAATATAGATTTAGATACTAATGAAGATTTTGAACAAGTATACGCTACTTTAGGTTTAGGTGTTAAATTTAATATTACAAACCGTATTGTTTTTGCTTTAGAAGCAAAAAATACCACCTACAAATTTAATTCTGGTGTTGCTTTATTATCTAGTGAAGATAAAGCAAGCTTTGGTGTAACAGATGCCAATTTTAATAGCGAGCGCTTGTCTAACTGGTCTGCTCAGGGGTCTTTACAGTTTTATTTAGGAGGAAGAAAACCTGGAACTTTATCTGATTTAGATAAGGCGTATCTTCAAAATTTTAAAGGCGGTTTTAAAGGTATAAAATGGGTAATAGAGCCAAGTCTTGCTTATGTAGATTTTACTGGAGAATCTTTATACAAAGACACGTACATGTTAGGTGGTTATGCTGGTTTAGATTTAAATGAATACATTGGTATTAGAGCATTCTATTTTCAAGCAACTGAAAATGAAGAGATTTCTACCAACTTTGATAATATGGCAATGTATGGAGGGGAGTTTAGAGCTAGGTTAAATGATGGTAATGGCGTAATACCTTTCTTAACTTTAGGTGGTGGTTATATAAGTACAAGTAACAATTATGTTTCTGCACCTAATGTAAATGGCCTTTTAACGAATGTAGAAGGTGGCGAGTTTGCTACCGGTGGTTTAGGTTTAAATATTCCTTTAGGTAAACATGTATTAATTACAGCAGCTGCAAGAGCAATGATAACTTCTGGTGAAAATGCTAAAGACATTACTACCACAGATGACATTCAAACTCATATTTTTTACAACGCCGGAATTAAATTTTCTTTAGGTAAAAAATCAAAAGCTCCTAGTAGCGTTAATACAGAAAATTTAGAGAGAGAATTAACAGCTCAGGATGATAAAAATCATATAAAGATTGAACAACTTAAAAAAGAATATCAATCTAATATTAATACTTTAAATAATGATCTTAAAGCAGCCTACGAAACAAAAGATATTGAAAAAGCAGTAGAAATTCTTGAAGAGAAAAAACAAGTAGTAGCATCTTTAAAGGAAGTAAAAGAAGTTGAAAAAATACAAGTAAAAACAGTTAAGCAACAAGTTACTTCTGTTACACCTGTGGTGTCTACTTCTAAAGAAGTAAATACAAAAAAGATAGTAACAGCTCCTATTCAACTAGAAGAAAAATCGAAGTTAATTAAAATGACACCTGTAGAATTTGAATCTCTTATAGAGAGAATTCTTAAAAATTTAGATAACGAGAACCTTGAGCCTGCTAAAATAGAAGATGATAAATCTATACAGACAAAAAGTAGTACTATAGAACAAGACAAAAAAATTGAAGAATTAAATACTAGAGTTAATTTATTAGAGCAGTTATTATTACAACTAAATAGCAAAAAACAAACAGAAAAAGATAAGAATAGTGAACTTATTAATAAAATAAATGATTTAAATAAAGAAGATAATAAGAAACAGTAGACTTCTTTACTAAAAGAAAAAACACTTAAACTGTTTGAATCCATAGTGAATTTAAACAACTAGTAAACAAATCTTTAGCGAAGTTAGATTAAAAGCTGTTCTAGATAAGAACAGCTTTTTTTATTTCTATAAGTTAAAAAACAAGTTATTCTAGCAATAATTAAAGGCCTGTAGTAAATAGTTAGACTAGCTTGTATTATTACAACATAAAGAAACACAGCCTTAAACAAACTCGCAAGCTTTCTTCTATACTATTTATATGCGCAATAGAAATATAAAAAGTGTCTTCACTTTTATCTTTTTAGAGAAAGAGTGCTAAAGTAGATTTCGCTTAAACATTCATAAAACTATAATTTAAACAAGATTTTATAATTGTTAGAAAAGTGAATTAAGAACAATAAATAATAGGGATTAAAAAAAGTACTAAAATAAAAAAAGAGAGCATTCTAGAATGCTCTCTTTTTAGTATAAAATATAAAGGAATCTTTTAATCTAATACTTCAATATCATTTGTAACAATTTCTGAAATAGGAAAAACAACCTTATTAGGTTCTGTATTTAATGTAAGAGAAATACCATCTATAGACTCTATATAACCCGTGTAATTTTTTACTTTTATCTTTTGCCCAATATTATATTTCTTTCTTACATAAAAGGCTTTCATTAATTGACTAATTACTTCCTTAGACCCCAAAGCAAGAGATAAACCAATAGAAGTTAACACGATAAAAAGAATAACGGTTAAATTGTTAGATATAATACTAGTATCTATACCGGCTTGGTTAATTGCAGCAATGGTAACAATAGTAACAATTATATAAAAAACAAAATCACCAATAATATTACCTCCCATAATATCAAAAGATTCAAAGACTTTATTTAAAGAGCTTTTAATAAAGTTAGCAATATATAGACCTAAAATAAACAACACAATTGCTCCGAATAACTTTGGCAAGTATAAAAGTAAATCACTAATTACAGAAGAAATTGTTTGAAGTTCTAAAATTTCAAAAGCTAAAGTTATCGTTATCAAAAAAAGTGTACACTTAATAAAAAGTAGTATTATTTTTGAAACATCTAAATTTCTAATTTCCCTACCTAAAACTCCTTTTTGATTAATTCTATCAGATAAAGCATCAATTTTAATCAATTTTAAAACTTTCTTTAAAAAGAAAGCTATTACCTTATTTGTTAACCACCCTACAAAAAGTATTAAAATTGCACCAATAATATTTGGTAATAATTCGGTTATCACCTCAAATAAATTATTAAAAGAATTTATTGATATTTCTTTCCAAGCATTAAACTTCTCCATTATTATTCGTTTTAGTTGTTGATTTTTTTTCTATAATACTTTTAGCGGCCTCTGCGTAATTAACTGTAAATAAATTAGCTAAATCACTAACTAACAAACGCAAAGCAATTTTATTATTTACCTCGCTTTTAATTTCTTGAGGTACTTCCTGAAGTGGTGTCAATAATTTTTTAAAAGGGTTTTCCATTTTATATCAATTATTTATGTTCTTTAATTGCACTAATTTTTCTTTTGCTCTCTGTAGTCTCATTTTAATTGCACTTTCCCCAACATTGTATAACCTAGAGAGATCATTAATTGTCAGTTCATCTTGATATTTTAGCAATAATATCGTTTTATCCTCCGGACTTATTAGCATAAGTAACTTATCTAACGCTTCTACTTTTAACTCAAAAATACTTGAATCACTAACCTCCTCCTCTTGGAGATCGTCTAATTCATAAATTGGGGCTTTAGACTTTAATTGATTATGATGTTTATCTCTATTAACATAGTTGATACATGTATTATAAACAAAGACATATAACCATGCTTTAAACTTAGATTGGGACTGATAATCTTTTAGTTTAAAAAAAAGTTTTATAAAAATTTCTTGCGTTAAATCTTTAGCATCATCCTTGTCTTTTGTAAACCCTAAACATTTATTGTAAATGATTAGAGAATATCTATCATAAAGAACACCAAAAACTAAAGAGTTGTTAGATTCGCATATAATTTTAATAATTTCATCATCGGATAATTTTTTATACGACGTAAGCTTCATTTAATATTGTCTTTAAACATACAACACAAGTAATTTTAAAAAGTCACTTTATTATTATAGAAATAATTATATATTAATATACATTTTTATTTCTCATTTATAAGGTTAATTTTATTTAAGGAAACTAATTAAAAGGTGACTTTTTAATTTTGTTTGTGTTTTCTATATGAATATAAAACTCTAATACCATGAAGTTAAAAAATATTTTATCCCTTATTTTTATAATTCTTATAGTTGTTTTTTCTATACAAAATGCAGAAGCCACAGACGTCAATTTTTTATTTTGGAAAGTATCAATTTCTAGAGTATTGGTAATTTTAGGTAGCTTTTCTATAGGTATTTTGGTTGGTGTTTTAATGTCTATTAAATTTAAAAATGATAGAACAAACTCTTATTAAATAAGCTTAAAGTTGAAACGATTATAACTCCTTAAAAAAAAACGAAAGGCCAAATTTTTATCAGTAAAACTAGTTTCTTTACCAACGGTAATTATTGTAAATGATGATTTTAACGATTTTACAATTTATATAGAAATAGCATTTCGTGATATTAATTTACTTTTAAAGTTGGAGTATTGTTTAAAACTTACATTAGATTTATGTTCTATTGTAAAGATTGAAATAATCGGTAAAGTAAAAAACCTCGAAATTAAATCTCGAGGAATTATTTTTAGTTAAAATCAAAAGCAACAACACATTGTAGCTCTAATAATAAAGCAAATAAAATAATTAATCTACCAACCTAAACTCATACCAAGCAATAGCAGTTGTTTCTGTGCCAGGTAAATTTAGCTTTATTGGCCCTACTAAAGCATTTCCGTTTTTACTTTTAGCTAGCGGCATCATTACATTTGTACCTCCTTCTTCTATCAAAAAGCTATCACCTGTTTGTAACCTCGTATCAGGATAAGGTTTATCAAAAAGCATTCCTGAATCTGGGTACATTAAATTTTGAATAATTTTTTTTAAATCTACATCAATATAAGCCCAATCTACAAGTACTTTAGGATTAACGTTCTTATTTAATCCGTTTTTAAGTTTTGTATATTCTTTTAACCATGAATGTATTCTAAAACGAGTATTTACAGACTCATCAAATAGGTTAGGTGTAATAGTAAATATTAATGAATTATTAATTTGTTCTGGATTAAGACTTCTATCTTGCTTTACTGTAATTGTATTGTCTCCATTACCATTTATAATTTGGTTGGTATGGATTATACCATCTTCATTTGCAACACCTATTCTATTAGAAAACATGGGATACTGTTCTTTACCAGGAATACTTTTTAGGTTCATATTATTAAATGTAGACCTTGTTTTCTTGTATTCAATATATTGTTGTAAACCATAAATATCAGTTAACTTTCTATCTTGAGAATCTCTAGTTTGAATATTCTGAATTCCTGTAAGCGTTACTTTTAACTTTAAATTATTGGTTAATTTAGGAGTACATGTTCTAATATTTTGTGTAAAAACACTTCTCATACCTAAACGTTCGTTATTTAAATTACTAAGCTCATAACTTATAGGTGCAGCTTGCTCTGAGTTAGATGGAAGGCTTTCAAAGTAACTCCTTAAACTAGCCCCCGCATTTAAACCACCAGATTCAATTAAATTTCCAACTAATCTATAATCTGTTGTTGGATCTCCACCATAAAAAAGGGCTTTAATTGTAACTTCATTTTTAACTTTTAAACGATTAGAGTTATACTCTACACCTCCATCTTGAAATAATCTATCTATTTCTACACTTAAATCTGTTTCTTTAGTATTTAATTTAAATTTAGTTTCTAAAACCACAATAATTCTACGACCATAATTTACTTTAGACACATATAAAAAATCTTGCATATTAGGTTGTTCTTCTACAAAAACTTGCTCGGCATCTAACCCCTCTACAGAGATGCTAAACATATTTTGAAAAACCTCAACAATATAATAATGACTTTCTTTTCTATTTCTATTTGCATAGCTAGCAGCTGTTTCAATACCTATAATATTGTTTCTATACTCGCCATAAACCTCAAAACTAAATTCATCTATATTATGAACTTCTGTATACTCTGGGGCAAAATTAGACATCACGTTTCCGCCTTTATTTAAGTTATTTACTGCGGTTTGTATTTGACTAATTGAACCAGGGTTTTCAATAATTTCGGTAACACTTCCATTTCTATTCAAATCAGTGAAAATTGTAATAGGTTTTCTTGCCGCAACAACTGGTCTTCTATTAAAATTTAAAAAATCAGTTACATTCAAAATAACTCCAGGTTTTATCCAAGTTGGCACAGCTTCTTCTACAAACTCTTTAAAAGAACTACTATTTGCGTTTACGGTAATAGTTTGATTAACACATTCTAAACCATCTTCTAATTCTTTACCACTTGTATCTACAACAGTCGTTTCGATGGAGTTTTTTTCATCATCACTAATAACTGTAACACTCCTCTCTCCATACGTATCAGAAATACTAGAAAAATTATCTTTTACTTTAAAGTTTTTTAGAAAAGAAAATTTTGGATTCTTGGCATTAATTACGCCTGATTTACTCCCATTAAGGCTATAATATTTTTTAGGAATCTCTTTGTCTTCGGTGTCTTTTTTTATCAATTTTGGGTTAGTTTTCAGTTTGATTAGCCTACCCTTTTTAACTGATTTTTTAACGGTGTCTGTTTTTTTAATTTGAGCATTTATTCCCAAAGTAAAAAATAATATTAAGGTAAAATTTAGTAAATTTTTCATGTTATTTGTTTTAAATTTGTAGAATCTAATATACAAAACAATAACCACCAGCACTTTAAGGGTTTTTCCTGTTTTTTTTATAAGGGAATAAATAAAAAAGCACAACTACGTAAATGATAGCTCTTAATGTATGAATCATTAGAGCTATAAAAATTAATTCTAATTTATAAAAGTGATTTAATCCTGAGGAAAAACAGTAATTTTTATGACAATACAAGCTACCTCAAATCTTTCTGCGGATGCAGTTATTACCAACAAAATTGTATCGAATTACACAGATTTTGTACCTCGCATCAATGTATAACCTAACACATAATGCAAGATTGCACCGTATCAGATAAACAGTTTTCTACCAAAAAACATTATTTATGAAGTAAAATCTTGTTGAATTTTTCTAATAATATCTTCTAATCCATTTAGTTGCAGTTCATAAACCAATTCCATTTGTTTTCCTAATTTTCCATTAGGGAAGCCTTTATTTTTATACCAAACTATATAATGTTCTGGTAAATTGATTAAATATCTGCCTTGGTATTTTCCAAAAGGCATTTTCATTTTTGCTAAATCGATAAGAAACTGTCTGTCTTGAATCATTATTCTTTTCCTTCAATATAATCTTGTAAATAAGAAAAACGTGGGGTCAATTTTCCGTTTTCTGTCATTTTTGCACGTTGTAAAACGCCGTCTTTATCGTTATTAAAAAAAGCAGGAATTACGTTTTGTAAAAACATTTCTCCAAAACCTTCACTTGCATCTTTAGGCAATTCACAAGGTAAATTGTCTACTGCCATTACAACAATAGCATCTTTGTTTTTAAAACTAACTTCAGACTCCGTTTGTGGATGGTAACCATAAATAGGATCTGCAATGGTTGATGCTTTTAAAGTTGAAGCAACAGGACCATCTACATCGCAAGAAATGTCTGCCACAAATTTTATATGAAAATCTTTGGCTTTTGCATCTTCTCTTGTAAATAAATAAGGTGCTCCGTTGCCATAAAAATGACCAGCAATAAAAAAGTCTGTTACTTTTGCAAAACGCATAAAATCAGATTCGTAATTTTCAGGATGCTCATAAAAATCGAAATTATCAATAATCTGTCCGTCTTTACGCTTGTTATAATCTAACACATCTGCCAAACAGTAAACAGGCTCGTTAAACGAGTTGTTTAAATATTCATTTACAGAAACTTCTTTAATATTTATTCCATCTAACATTTCTTTTGCTCCGTAAGCCACTTTTCCGTTTCCTGTTAAAAGAATTTTTATGTTTGGTAATTTTATTTTCTTTAATTCAGCTATTAGTTCTTTTTGGCTATCTAACGTTGCTGCTTTTGGTAAATTAAATGTTTCGTTTGTTAAACCTATTGCTCTAAAACCATTGTAAGCACCAACAATACCTGCATAACGACCAAAACCAATTAAACGCATTCCGTTTTCACCTACAATCGTTTCATGATCATATAATTCTATGTTTTTTTCTAGAATAGCTAATAACAATTTTCTGTTATAGGGTTGCTTTTTAATAGTGTGACTAAAGAAAAAATATTTTTTATTGTTGATTAAAGCCTCAATTGGCACTTCTTTGACACCAAATAAAACATCGCAGTCTGACACATTTTCAGTTACCTCTAATCCTGCAGCTTTATAAGCTTCGTTAGAAAAGACTCTAATATCTGAAGATTCTACTTTAATAGCCGCTTCCGGATAGTTTTTCTTAAATTCTTGTAGCTTTCCTGGTGAAAAAACAACTCTTCTATCTGGTGGGTTTTTACGTTCTTTTATAATGCCAAACTTCATAATTTTAGTGTTTTTAGAGACCTTGAAACAAGTTCTGTAGGATTGGTATAATATTTGCTCGAAGATATTAGAATTTATGGTGATAAGCAACTGTATTTTTTATACTTTTGCAGACCGCGTTAAGGATTGAAGTGACATCCTTTTTAATTTTTCATTAAAAAGATATAACGGAAAGCCTGACCACGATTTTTTTTCGTGGTAACGCACAAACTATTAAAACGGGGACGACTGGTTTTGACAGCGAGGACAGTGAATTTGTAAGCATACCGAGTTATGAAATAACACTCGTTAAACCTAATTTCAACTTTTTAAACGGCGAAGATAACTACGCTTTAGCTGCTTAATCCGAATCACAGTAGGATTGGCCTCGGCACACTAGGTGTGCAAGCTTTATGTCCACGGAAAGCCCTGATTTACGGCGTTTCACTTTTGGATATCGTAAAAGTAAATATAGAAAACCTGGTACTTCGGAGGGTTTTTGAAACTAAAGAAGTTAAGCTAAAAGCAGATTGTTCTTAATCAACTTTTAGTCGAAAATTAAGAAAGAACTAAGTATGTAGAAAGCCTTTTGGCTGCTCGTTTGGACCCGAGTTCGATTCTCGGCGTCTCCACAAAATACCCTTATAAACCTAGTGTTTGTAAGGGTTTTTTATTTGCGTTGACATAGTCGTTGACAATATATTTACTTCAAATTATTGTAGTTTCTATGATTCAAATTTACTAATTTTATTGTTCAATATAAGTTATTCTTTAATATGAAAACAAAATTTTTAAAACTACATAATTTTATTCAACGAGAATTTTACTCTGATAGCAAACAATACTTTAATAAAAGATTCTATTTTGCTTTTGATTCAATTCCTTTTAACAAAAATCAAATAATTCATTGGGATAATAAAAATGAACTTAATTTTTTAAGTCTCGTAATGCAGCACCCTTTCATTGAGGATTTAATATCATATCGTAAAAAGATAAATACATTAGAAGAATATTGTGATATAAGCTATGATATTATTACTGATTATTTTAATAGATTAAAAAAAGAAAATACTTTATATACAAATGATTTTTTTGAAAGTAAACAAGAAGTCTTTGCGAACAATGTTGTAAAAGATAAAAGAGGAGATTTTTTTGTTAGTTTGAAAACTATTTTTTCTATGATTGAGGAAAAGCATTCTATTGATTTAGAAAAAAATAATAGTGAATCAAGAGAAAACACAAAACAAACAAAGTTAATAAAGAAGAAAGCTAAATCTGAATACAACTTAATAGTTGTAAAATATATGATTTTAGATAAGTTTAAGAAAACTCCTTTTGAATATTTTAATTATACAGATAGAAATAATAAAATAATAAAGAAAGAATCTAACCTTTACAAAACACTTGTTAGTACAGATGTAGTGAAAAACACTTTTAATAAAATAAGTAATTTTGAAATCTTTCTTAGAGAGGATAAAAATTCAGATTATATTGATGTTTTAAAACAAGATACTGATATAGCAAACGAAAAGGATATTATACTTTTTTTAGATAAACTAAAAAAGAACCAAAAAATGAATTAATTCGAACTAATTCTTATATGCTTTATTAGCTAAAATTGCACTCATAACATAAAAAACTATAGATTATGAATGCAAACTATACAGACCCATTATTTTAGCCCCCAATAAGTTCGGAGTGATATTTTAAATTTCAAAACTAATATATTTGAGATATGAAATACAAGAAATGGACTTTAGAACAGAAGTTAGAAATACTATCTGTTTCCGAAGAAATAGGTATCGTTGAGGCCTGCCGAAAATACAGCGTAAGTACTGGCACTTTCTATAGTTGGAAAAAGAAGTTTGAGCACAAAGGAGAAGCAGGTTTAAAAGTTACCTATGACACTAAAAGTAAAGAACTTAAAGCAGCTGAAGAAGAGAATCGAGTGTTACGAAAATTGCTGAGTGATAGAGAAATCGAGCTTGAAGTGCAACGTGAGCTTTTAAAAAAAAAGTTTGGGACGTCCGATCCAAGAAAGATCTAGTAGACACTATTTATAACAAACATAAAATCTCTAAGGCTAAGATTATAAAGATGGTTGGTATTGTATCGAGTAGCTATTATAGAGAACCTAGTGGCGGTAAAAAAGGAAATAAGCCATCTAAAGAGACTTTCCACAAGACTAAAGGTTTTGTATTACAAGACGCTGTAGTTGTGTCTATAAAAGAGATTTTAAAGCACGAGTTTATAGATTGTGGTTATCGATTAATGACCAGCTATTTAACTAGAGATGGTTACACTATCAATCATAAAAAGTTGTATAGAATTATGAAGGAAGAAGGCTTGTTGAAACTTGATAATAGGATAGATAGAAGTGGTTCTGGACGCAAGTTTGTAAAGTTTAGAAAGGTGCAAACTTCTAGACCTTTAGAATGCCTGGAGATGGATATAAAGATGGTTTGGATACCAAGTGTAGGAAAGAATGCTTATTTACTATCAGTTATTGACGTTCACACTCGAAGAATAGTAAAAGACTATTTTTCTTTTACTATTAAACAAAATCACGTTATAGCGCTACTTTCTGAGTTGTTTGAAAATTATGACTACCCTCAAAACGTGGTCATTAGAAGTGATAATGGAAGCCAGTTTATAGCAAAAAAAGTACGTGAATATTTAGGTCTCATTGGAGTGCAACAAGAATTTACACACGTAGCAACCCCAGAAGAGAATGCACATATAGAAGCCTATCATGGAATATTGAAAAAAGAAGTCTTTAATAGGTGGGACTACCAATATTTTGGAGAAATAGAGCAAATACTAAAACGCTTCGTGAAATTTTATAATAATAGAAGACTTCACGGCTTGTTAGGACGTATAACACCAATGGAAAAATGGAATGCAGATGAACATCTTATTAGAATGAAAAAGTTAACCGCTTAACCAATAATCGAAATTTAAAAGATTACTCTTGTTTTATAGGGGTCAAAACACCCATTTGGTCATATTTTCAATCAACTTTCAGAACTAAAAAATATAGTTCTCGAAATAAAAAATGCTCCTAAAGAAGATTTTAGTAACAAGTATTACACATATCAACAAGTTGCAGACCTATTACACGTAGATTACCAGAGTATCAGAAATTATGTAAACTCTGAATTCATAAAAGCGGAAAGTTTCGGTCCTCGAAAAAAACGCATACATCATTTTCAAATTTTCAATGAAGACCAAACATTGAAAGAATTTAAATACAAAAGAAAATGATAGATAGGTCTAAACAATACTTAAGAATTGGCACAACATATTATAAAATTGTACAATTCCCTTCTCTTAATGGTCAGTTAGTAGAAGTTCTAATACGATGGGACAAAAACACCATTATTCAAGATCATAACAGAAATTATTTAGGAAAAATACCCAAATACGATGGAAGCGTCTGTTATCCTAACCATATTAATTTCTCAAAAGAGATTAAAGGCTTCTACAATACCTATTCACAACTTAAATACAAACCGATTAAAGGAGAGATTGAAAACACTTTAAAGTTTTTCAATCATATTTTTGGAGAACAAATAGAAATAGGTCTTGATTATTTAAAAATATTATACGAATACCCTTTGCAAATACTCCCTATTTTATGTTTGGTTAGTAACGAACGTGCTACAGGAAAAAGTACATTTCTTAAATATCTTAAGGAAGTATTTTCTAACAATATGTCATACTTAGACAGTCACTCGCTAAATAGTAATTTCAATTTAGATTGGGGGAACAAACTTATTTTAGGACTTGACGAAGCTTTTTTTCAAAAAGAAGAAATTATCGAGAGAATTAAATACCTATCAACTTCTGATAAGAATAAAATAGAGGCAAAAGGTAAAGAAAAAATTGAAGTAGAATTCTTTGGCAAATTTATTATGTGCAGTAATAAAGAAGACAACTTTATTAAAATTGACGCAGATGAAATTAGGTTTTGGGTTCGTAAAGTACCTAAAATAATAGTTGATGATATTGATTTACTAAATAAACTTACAAATGAAATCCCTGCTTTTCTATACTTTATTCTTAATAGAAAATTTGCTAATGAAAGAAAAACAAGGATGTGGTTTACTCGTAAACAAATCTATACTCCTGCGCTTGCTAAATTAATTAAGAATAGTCGTAATAAATTGGAAAGTGAGATAGCCAGTATTTTGATTACAATTATTGACAAATTTGAATTAGATGAAGTAAAGTTTACTACTGATGATATTTTATCCGTATTACTAAAAAGAAGGTTTTTAACCAACAGTAACGAGCTAAGAAAGTTATTAAAAGTAAAATGGAAGTTACCCATTGCAGATAACAGTTTATCATATAAAAAATTCTATTTCCATAGCGATGGTGATATTACTATGGCTACAATTAGTAGTAAGGCTCGTTATTTTACAATTACTAAAGAATTTTTAAAGGAAAATTTTGATGAATTGATGAGTTAATGATGATTATAACTTATTGACTAATAAACAATAGTAAATAAATAGATAATTACTCTCATCAAATATTCATCAATAGCTCATCATTATTTGAAACTGATGAAAAACTTTATAATAACCTGATGAAAAGATGAATTAGTGATGCGTTTTAAATCTTAATGAATACAAGGGTTTTCCATTACAACTCATCAAATCATCAAAAAAAAACATACTATGAACTGTAATACAGCAAAAAGAATAAAATTAATTGAATTCTTTAAAAAATTAGGTTTTACACCTAAAAAAATAACAAATAACGATACGTGGTTTTTATCTCCCTTTAGAAACGAAACTACCCCATCACTAAAAATAAACAATCACAACAATATCTGGTATGACTTTGGAGAAGGCTGTGGCGGCAATATATTAGATTTTGTAATGAAATTACATCAATGTGACATTAAAAAATCATTAGAAATATTAAGTTCAAATAATTTTTCCTTTCATCAGCAAAAAGAAAAAACTACTATTCCTGAAAAATCGAATTATTCAATTACAAAAGTAGCAGAACTGTCTCATTTCAATTTGATTGATTATCTAAATTCCAGAAAAATAAATATTGAATTTGCTAAGCAATTTTTGTTTCAAGTTCACTATTCTTTCGATTCTATAAAAGAATATTATGGTATTGGTTTTATGAATGATTTTGGAGGATGGGAAATTAGAAATAAATCCTTTAAAGGTTGCTTGGGTAAAAAATCTATTACTACTATAAATAATAATTCTGATGTAATTTGTTTATTTGAATCTTGGTCTGATTTCCTTTCTTATTTAACACTAAAAAAACATATCCCAGAAGAGAACTTTATCATTTTAAATTCTACTTCTTTGATTAAAAAAACATTTGAATTAATTGAAGGTTACTCAAAAATAAAATGCTTTTTTGATAATGATGAAGCCGCAGATAATGCATTCAATATTATATGTAAATATTCAAATGTAAAAGTAGAAGATTATAGAGTTCATTACAAAAAATTTAAAGACTTAAATATATACCTACAACAAAAAAACAATAAAAGTTTATAGCGGTGGAATGCGAGATGTGTCTTTGTGGCTACAAAAATAATTCGTCCCTCATATTTTCATACCCCCAAAAACCCACTCGATTTTCTCCCTTTGGTCAAAAATTTAAAAAAGAAATTTAATGAATAAAGAAATCATTTTAAGGTTTAGAGTTACACTCCTTGAAAGTGAAACTATAAAACATAGAGCAGAAAAAACAAATCTTACTATTTCTGATTATTGCAGAAATTCAATTTTTAATAAAAGGATAAATTATGCTCTTTCAGAAGAAGAAGAAAAGGTGTATAAAAACCTTACCCGTTTTAATAATGATTTTGAAAGATTAGCTAATTATTTCAAACATAAAGACCCTCATTTTTCAAATGAAATTAGAAAAGTAGCACAAGAAATAAAAGTTGAATTAAGATATATAAGAGATTTACGAAATGGTAGGAAAAGCAACATCAGTAAGTAGTGGTGGTAGTGGATATAATTATGCTCTTGGAAAAGACCAAGCCGAAGTCATAGAAAAACACGGAATAGTTGCTGAAAACGGAAAAGAATTAGAAGACGAATTTAAAATATACCAAGAACAAAACTCAAGATGTAACAACAACAATATCAATATAATTATTTCACCAAGTCCAGAAGATATTCAGAAACTAGATAACGAGCAATTAAGAAGTATTACAAAAGACTTTATGAAAAAAATGGAACTAGATACACATCAATATGTAGCTATTAAACATACGCCGCCAAACGGCAGAATCCACGTACACGTGTATTGCAATCGAATTAACGAAAACGGAAAAGCTTTTAAAGATAATTTTATAGGAAAAAAGGCACAAAGAGTAGCGCAAGAAATAGCACAAGAACGAGGGTTAGTAAATGCAAAGGATATACAGAAAAATCAACAAATTTTAGATAAAGTGAATCTAAAAGAAATTCGACAACATATATACAATAAGCACAACGAAGTTATGCAAATAGGAAAGCCAAGAGATTTTAATGAATATATTAAACAGATGAAATTAAAAGATGTTGAAGTGAATTCAACAATAACCAAGCAGAATAAAATTCAAGGTTTTAGAGTAAAACATCAAGGCTTTGATTTAAAGGCTACGCAAGTTCATAAAAATATGAGCTTATCACGTACAGGTTTAAAAACGGATGTACCTAAACTTAAAAACATCTCTAAGGCTAAACCACTTTCTAAAGCTTTAGATGTTGGCGTGAGCATTCCAAAATTAGCCGTTAACGTTACTAAAGAAATAATCAAAAAAAAATCAAAAGGTATAAGACATTAAAATATGGCAAATAATAGAATAAGTACACAAGAAATCGCTGAAATATTAATTAAAAACATCGGTAAATTAGAGCAAACAAATATTGCTATAGAACGCACAGCTAAAAACATTACAGAACAGATAAAAACAGTTAGTGGTTCGGTTTTAAAAGTTGAAAAGCCTGATGTTTCTGATATGAAAATAATTATAGAAGAATTTCAACAAAACCAACATAGGTTTTTAAATCATAATAAAAGTCTTTTAGATGAAATTTCAGAATTAAAAAGCAAAAGTAAGTTAAGGCTACCTAATAGCGTTATTTATGTTTTAATTGGGTTCTCTTTACTTTGTATTAGTTTTGTGTTTTTCTCCTCTAAAATTAATACTTACAACGAACTAAAGGAAGTCAGAAAAGAAAGAGATTATTATTTAAACGTATTACAGCAAATACCTAAAAAAGAACGTGATAAATATATTAAGAAATAAAACTAAAGGTACACTACTCAAATACTTTTAGTTTTTATTAGCTACAACGTTGTTGTGTAGGAAAAGTTGCGGGTTTAAGCACTAAAGTTAGTAAATAAAACACAAACCAAGAAAATCCGAGAGGATTTTCGCAAGTAAGCTAAAACAAGCAATTTTTTTTACACGGTGTTGGCAACAGGCTTTTATTTATTCAGAATTATTTTTATAGGTTCAAATTTATTTTCTGTTTCTTTCCAAGAATTTACTGATTTTAAAATAATAATTGAACGCTTAATATTATACCAAATAAATTTTGCAAGTTTTTCGTCTATTATGTTCTTGAAAATTTCAATTGGTTTTTTATTTGTTGAGAATTCATACCATTTGTCATAAATTTTAATCACGTGTAATAATTCTTCTTCGTTAATTAAAATTCCTGCTTCAATATCCTTTAATTCCGTTTTTTCAATTTCTTTAGTATTTTCATTTATTAAATTAATCATTTTTTCAGATTGAGTTACTTCCAAAAGTTTGTCAGTCCAACCTTCGTTTACTTTCAATCTTGTTTTTTTGGTTATTTTAGAAACTTCCTCAAATGTTTTAAAAAAATCTTCGTTGTTCTCTCCAAAAGATTTGTCTTTATTTAATTCCTCAAAGCTTAAGTAGTTAAATTCAGATTTTTCCAGAATATTAATTTCAGTAAGCATTCCAAAAACTAATGATAATGCAAGTGAATCTGGATCTGATGTGATGACTTCTTTATCAATTTCTAAAATTGGAATAAATGGTTTTTTATTCGGATTTTCTGGATCAAAGATATTTTTTGTAATGTGAAAGTTAATTCCAGAATCACTATTTTTCGCAAATGTGAAATGTTGATTTTCGGGAATTCCTTTAAATCCCAAACTCCATAAATGTGGTCTTATATGAATCCAAAATAAATCTTTTATTCTGATGTGGTCGATTTTCTGTTCGATAGTTTTCGGTTTTTAGCTTGTTGCCAACATATATTAAGAAGGTAATCTCTGCCTAAATGACGAATAAAAAAGCTACTCTGTATCCTATATTTAATAGAATACAGAGTAGTTTTTTTATTCGGATATAAACTCCAATAACTCATCCCATTCACTATTTATAAAATGTGAATCTATTGTGTTAAAGATAAAAGAAAAATAATTACTAAATAAAGGGTCTTTTTCTATATTTAAATTATTAAAAATTAACTTAAGTATTTTTTCTACGTCATCTTTATCACATATGTGAGAAACTCTATTAGCATCTAGTTCTTTTTTTGCAAAAATTCGATAATGATTAAAAGATTCGATAAGCGTTATCTTATCGAATATATATTTTCTTTGAATATCTAAATTTTCATGTAAATTTTTAATTCGACTTTCAATTTGACCTGTTACTTTTACACAAAATTTTTCATCCTGATCTAACGATGTCAATTTTTGTTCCTTTAAAATATCTAAGGATTCTTGTATTTTACTATTAACAGTTTGCTGTGTTACTGTAATATTTTGTTTGGTACATTCATTTTTCATCAGTTGTTCTAACTTGTTAATATCAAGTAAAATTGTTCCCTCAATTGTATAAGTTTTCCATATAAAAACAGGTATCTTAAGTTTACTTTCAAGTTTTAATTTCAATTTTTCTTTCTGGACATCCGTCATAAAATCAGCATCTATGACTATAGAACATTTATCCCAAATAGATTGATTAGAACCTAAGCTTTCAAAAAATTCCTTATAATATTTTATCCTTTTCAATAAATTATCTAAACCTCTAAAAGACCAAAAAACACATTCTTTGTCAATATTTTTAACTTCCATTAACTTCTGAATATATTCTGAATCACCTACACCTTCAACAAAAATAATTTTATCTGCTTCAAGAGCATTTAAAATATCTAAAGATGTTTCACTTCCAATTTGATTCATTATTTTAGAATGATGAGAGTTTTCTATACCAATTTGTCTTTGTGGTAACTTAATTTTAACTACGGGTTCGATAATTGTATCTTCTTCATTAGAAACAGTGTCATCTATAAAAAATAAATTATTAGGATTTGCACTTCGTATCAATGATTCATTATGCGTAGTTAAAAAAACCTGGACTTCACTATCTTTCAAAAAATTAAGCAATCTTTTTTGAATATCTCTATGAATATGACTGTCGGGTTCATCTAGTAAAATAATATTTAACTCTTTATTTGACTCATAAATATGAAGAAGTATTTCTATAATTTGTATAGTACCACTACCTAGAAGAGATATATTTCTAAATCCAGTACCTTTTAGATTTACGTCTATTAAAATGTAAATATCTTTACTTATATCTCCGTTGATTTTAAAATCAATAAGACCGAATTCATTGTAAACAATCTTAGACAAAACCTTTTTGAAACCCTCAAAATCACCATATTTATATAGTTTAAAAAGTCTATTTCTAAAAAACAAAGAAGATTTTCTAATTTTAATTCCTTCTTCTATTTTTGGTGTAATTGCAAATTCTTCAAATGAGGAAATTGTTGCTACAGGTGTAGAAAAATAACACCCTATACTTTCTGGCAAAGTACTGAAAACTTCATTGAATTTTGAAAAATTAAAATCATCATGTTTATCAAGATATACATTATAATTATTTCCATTTGCTAATTTCATTATAAAGCATATTTCTAAATCATTCGCCTCATCAATAAATATCGTTGCAGATAGTTTTATAATTTTACTATCATCTAACTTGTAAAAAATATCTTTATAACCGAAACTTCTTACAGAATTAATATCTCTATAATCTATATAGTTTTGATTTTTTCTACCTAACCTATAGTCTCCTGAAGAAATCCCAAGGCTACCGTCGCTTTTTTGAGCTTGAAAAACTAGTTTGCTAAAAATTTCATTCCAAAGTGAAATAGCTTCAAGAATTGTTGTTTTCCCACTGTTATTAACACCTGTTAGTATATTGGTATTACTATTAGCTCTTGGATTCAATGTTGTAACGCAACAAAACGTTTATGTTTTTTGATGTTACTAAGCTACAAATTTAAGTTCTAAATCCATCATTTCTTTAGGTGTTTTATAACCAATAATTTTTCGAGGTCTGTTGTTCAATTTTTCTTGAATAATTAGGAGTTGATTAATGTCAATTTCATTAAAATTAGTTCCCTTTGGCAGATACCTTCTAATGAGTCCGTTCGTATTTTCATTTGTTCCTCTTTCCCAGGAAGAATAGGGGTGAGCAAAGTATATTTTCATTCCCGTATTTTGAGTAATTTTTTCGTGTCTAGCCATTTCAATTCCGTTGTCGTAAGTCATTGTTTTTTTATAAATAGGATTTAATTTGTTTAATATTTTAGAAAACTCATTGGCTACTTCACCTGCTTTTTTGGACTCTAATTTTACAATTAAAGTAAATCTAGTTTTGCGTTCTACTATAGTTCCAATAGCGCTTTTATGGTTCTTTCCAATGACTAAATCACCTTCCCAATGTCCGACTTCATTTCTAAGTTCAATATGCTGTGGTCTATTGTCAATACTTACTTGGTTTATTATTTTAGATCCGCCACCACGTCTTTTTTTAGGGGTTCTACGTCTTGTTTTTTTACGTACTAATAGTTTGATTAATTTTTTGTTTAAACGTGCTTGTGGTCTTGTGTAAATATGTCTATAAATAGCTTCGTGAGAAATAGACATTATTGGATCATTAGGATACAGCTCTTTGAGTCTTCCTGAAATTTGTTCAGGTGTCCAGTTTGACAAAAGGCCTCTATAGACAAAAAATTTAAGTAGAGAATATGTACTTATTTTATCTAAGTTTCTTTTGTTTAAATAATCTTCTTTAACACACCAATGAGCAAGTTCAGCATCGTAATTATCTTCCTTTTTCTGCACCCATTTATTCACTTCTCTTGTAATTGTTGAGGGTGCTCTTTTTAGTTTTTTAGCGATGTATGATTTTGACTTTTTTTCTATTAAAAGTGTCTGAATAATCACTCTTTCTTTTAAAGTTAATCTTCTATGTTTTTTTAATTCCATTTTACAAATCTATTAATTTAGATTTGTTGCGTTAAGTTATTGAATGGAGGGCTTTAATTTTAAATTTCCTATAACCTCTAAAATTATCAATGTAAAATTCTTTTAAATGCACCGTCTATTTTTGTTTTTAATAATTACAATAAGGTAAATAATGGTATTTAAATATAATCTCTTTTCTGATTTTGTTAATTTTGTTGATATCAACAAAATTAAGATTTATACCTAACTCTTATTATTTTTATTTCGTTCTAATATTTGATAATAGTAACTAAAAGGTTTGTCATAAAAAATAATTTCTCGTTTTGTATTTTTATTGATTTCATCTTCTCCATTTACTTCTTCAAGTTCCTTTACACTCTTGAATAGATCATAATATAATTTACTTCGATTTCTGTCTAACTTTTTAATTTGCCTTATTGAATCTTTATTAATACTTAATTCTTTAAAACCATTTTTCCAACACATATCTGTTGAGACTTCTTCATAATTATTTAATCCAATTCTTCCAACTGACATTCCAATTAACCTATTTATTGCAGATTGAATTACAGCCCCTTTAACTTTTCTTTGTCCATGTTCGATTGCTTTTTTAACCTCAGTTACTATTTTTTTTTGCTTTTTAAGTTCCTTCTCTAATGATTTTTTCCTCACCCGAATATTTCCCTTATGATGAATTTCATAACCAACAAAAGTAATCCAAGGAAATCCATTATTTTCAATAGCCCCCCATTTATACGCCCCCTTCGATTTCGTATGCCAAAATGGGTGAAATGTAAATTTTGTTGGACTTATTTGTTTTGTTAATTTATCTACAAATTTATGTGGAACTAATTTCAACTCTCTTAAAGATTTTTTATAAATAGCTTTTGCTTCCTCACATTTATTTTTATCCTCGTGTATTATTAACATATCATCACAAAATCGAATATAAAACACATCTGTTTTTAATAATTCTTTATCTGCTTCATTTAATACTATGTTTGCTATTAGACCTGATAAAGCACCACCTTGAGGTACTCCAATTCTTTCTTTCTCAATGTCTGAATAGTATTTTAATTCTATTAATCGATTCTTAACCCAGCCAAATTCGCCGTTTGGAATTTTATAACTATTCCAATACTTAGTATCTTTTGCTAATGGTACATTTATATTAAAAGCATAACAATTTAAATATTCATTAAAAATATGTTTCACAATTTTGAAATCAAAATTTGGATTATCTACTTCTGATTTATCAATTAAAATATTAAATAATTTTTTTACGATTTTATGATTTACTGAATCATAAAACTTTTCCATATCACATTCAACAACAAATTGATCTTTATAATTATTTGTTTTTTGCAACTCAACAATGTCTCTTATACAATCTTGATGTGAAATCACAGATGTTCCTTCTTTATTTTTTTTTGAGCGAAAAGCATATGATGAATCTTCAAAATACCCATCAAAGAGATTAGTTAAAAAATTATTCGAAATACTCAAAATTATTCTTTCTTTAAGAGAAAACATTGAAATAGGCCTACATTTATTAATGTCAATTTCAGAAATAAACTCTTCCTTTAATTTTGGAAAAATAAGAGGCTTTTTTATATTGAAATCATCTTCTTTAATTGTTGATTGAATATCTTTTACAAACTTATCAAGCTCTAGAAGCCATTTCGTTTGAGGAGCTTTTTTTCTGTAAAGTTTAATCGTTTTTAATATTGAATAGTAATTTTTATCATTTGAAGTTAATTTTTCAGTTCCATTCCTATTCATTCTTGATTTATAACCAAGTTTTACCCATCTTTTTCGTGGAGGAAGAATTTCACTTAATTGAGTATTTAATTCAAATTGGTATTCTGAAAATTCATTTTTATCAACAATATTTAATTCATTGTTATGGTAGTTATATCTATCAGAATCAGTTAAAAGGTGAATTAGATGTTTTTTGTTACGTGTTTTAGCAATTTTCACACGTAGTTTACAAATGTGAGTTACAATTGCTCTTTCTGTAAAATATGTAGAAAAATCTTTCATAAATAAAAATAAGAAAAAAGGTTCCTGTTTGTGCTTGCACACGACAATTGATACTGACACATAAATGAAGTCATTTTTTTAAGTCCTCCGTTGATGACTAAATCAACGTTGATAATGGAGGATGATACTTACGAGAGGTCACCCTTCCGCCTCGGAACCTTTTTTCTTTTGTTGTTTAGTTAAATATCCTTTTTGGTTTGCTAAATAAATTATTGAATTAAATTTTATTGAGCCATTTCTTGATTCATAACAATTTAATAAAAAATTTGTTGAATTAATTTCATCATATTTTTCTTTATCCATTTGACTAAGTCGCTTGAAATAGTTCAATCCAACATCGTAAGTAAATGAATTAGAGATAGACATTGCTACTTTAAACCAATTATCGAACGAGGTTGTAATTGATAAATTTTTACGTTCTAAAAACTTAATTATTGCACCTATAGTTTTTCTATTAATTTGATTATTTCTATCTAACGGATTGTATAACAAATCACTGTCACTAACACTTTTTACTTTTATTATTTTTTCTTTTTGCTCATTACTCTTAAGTAATAATTCAGATTCTAAAAACTCAAAGGCTTTAAAATTTTCTTTTAAAACCAATCCATTATCATGAGAAAAAAAACATAACCTTGTTGTATCGCTCCCACTTTTGTCTAATTCAATGGCATAATTATTATTAAAATAGTCAGAAAGTTTTTTAAAAGCACTTTTATGTGCTAAATCAATATTACCTATATTTATTTCAAAATTATATTGAATGGATATTAATCCTTTTATCCCCTTATTTGACGGTGATTTCCAAAAAGTAAAAATTAAAGGATCTTCTTCCAAAAGGCTCCAAACTTTTTTTAATTCCTCTTCTTCAAGTTTATCAATGTCAATTACAATAATTGAATTATATCTTTTTATATGCTCTTTTCTTCTTTTGTTTTCGAATGTAGCACAAAATGTTACTGCTGGTAACTTTACTTTTTGCTTATCGTATTCAGTCTTATTTCCGTTTTTAAGATGAGTTCTTAGATCCTCAATTCTAGCTTTATATACTTCGGATTTTATTAGCTTTAAAGATTCTTCAATTGTAATCTCTTTTGATAATCTAGCCCGAGTATCTTCTTGATAGGATATGCTGTATTCTAATATTTTATTTAATGAATTCAAAAAGTAATTTTTCTTATGTAAAGTATCATTTTTTTTAAGGTATACTTAGATTATTATATAAACGAAATAAGTACTAAAATAATAAAAAATCGAATTAAAAAACCTATTCGTAAATGTACGTTTTTATACTCTATTATTAAAAATGTTTGTCATCCTTTATTTTCAATTCTGATTAATCTTTTCTAATTTCAAATTTCAATGTTAATGTTAATAAAAATCCTCGAACACAGACTTAACTGCATCAATTTTAGTGTTATCAGTAACTTGGTGATACATATTAAAAGTCTTAAGATGTCTATGTCCACTAATACTCATTATCGTTTTATCAGGAATTCCCTTATTTCTCATAATTGTTATAAAAGAACGTCTTGCTGTATGGGTTGAAATTCTATCACAAAAACGTTTAACAAAGGTTTTTTGTTCCGCTCCCCTTGTTCTTGAATATTCTACCTCGTGAGTATAGCCTGCTTTTTCTAAAACTTCTTTTATATAATCATTCTGTTTTTGATTAGATATAAGCGGAAGTTGATAATCATATTTCAGAAGAATTTCTAATGAAATTGACATTAAAGGAATTTGTCGTTCCCCTTTTGATTTGTCTTTTTCTTCTTTCAAAAGCACATACTTATCTTCTACAACCGTTCTTTTATTAACTTTTTTCATTTCTCCATATCTCATACCTGTTAAGCATTGAAAAATGAATGCATCTTTTACTTTATTTAATTTTTCATCATTACAATCAAAATAACATAAAGCCTTAATGTCATCAAGATTTATGGCTTCTTCTCTGGTTAAAACTCTTTGCGGCTTTTTGAATTTTTTAAATTTAGTGTTATAATGATATTCGTTTTCTAAAGACCAAAATAAAAACGTTTTTACTAATCCAATGTTACGATTAAATGTGTTTACATAATGGTTACGGTATTCATAACAAAAATCTATAAATTCCGTGTAAAATTTTTCATTAATTCTTGGAAAAGTAAGTTTGTACTTTTTTATTTTTTCAAATTCAAGAAGTAAGTTTTTAATATTTTGATAGCGCTTAATTGTAGAAAGAGACCATTCCTTTCTTTTAACCTTTTCTTCCACAAATAAATCATACACTCCAAAAAAATCATTTCGCTTTCTAACATTACCAAAAACAGCATCAAAATGATTTTTTAGTTCGTCAAAAGTAAATTCTATTCCCATTGCATCACATCGTGAGCTAATGGTTTGAAATTCACTTGAAAACTTATCTATCTTTGTTTTAACATCAACACGATTAGGAGATAGTCCTTTCCCTTTGTTTTTGGGTAGATTTGTTTTAAAATTCCATTGCGTTGGTAAAATACTTAACTTTGTTGAATACTTTAATCTTTTACTTTCTTTACTAAAATTACAAGAAAATAAAATTAATGTTTCGCTTTCAGCTTTTGGGTTTCTCAGAAAAAAAGAATGTTTCATTTTTTTTAATTTTTAAATACGTTGACAAAATCGTTGACATAATTGTTATATTTTGTTTATAAAACTTTCTATAACAAACTATAAAAAAAACAAGTATAACTACCTGTTTTCCAGAAACATACAACAATTTAAGCAATATTTAAAACATAATCAAACATACTCGGCGTCTCCACTTTTAACCCTATAAATAATTAATTTATAGGGTTTTATTTTTCTTTAAAGACACCGTTTTAGGTACTGTTTATTTTATAGAAAGACACTTCTTCTAACATGTCTACTAAGTCTCTTAAGTAACATCCGGTTTCTGTAATGTAAACACCTTAACACTCGGGTTAGTATTTTTAAAAACAACTGCAAATCTTTTTATATTATCAATGAGAAATGAGAAAACGGCAACACAACGTTTAAATCTGGCTCAGGCACTTAACCCAATAGGTTCTTTATTTGGTATTTTGTAGCCTCTAAATTTATTTTAGTTGCTTTAGATTCTGATAAAAGAAATGAAACCGGCGAAATAATTTTTAGTACACTTTCTGAAATTGAAAAGGCAATTGTAAGAACACACAATTTATCAATCATAAGAACCCCTTATGTAATTTTAGGCTTTGTAGTTATAGCAATGTTTATTCTTATTAGTTTAATAAAATACTTAAAAGAAAAAATACAGAAACCCAACCTAGCGCAATATCATCTTTTAAAAAATTATTTAAAAATAGTAAGTATAAAGAAGGGGTTTTAGCACAACTTTTTTATGTAGCTGCATAAATAATGTGTTGGTTATTTATTATTCGGTATGCTGGTAATTTAGGTATTTCTAAAAGCAGAAGCTCAAAATTATAACATTATTGCAATGTCTATCTTTTTATATAGCCGATTTATAAGTACTTTTTTAATGAAATATATAAATTCTAAAAAATTATTAATGATATTTGCACTATGTGCGATACTAACCGTATCTGGAGTTATTTTAATAGAAGGAATGACGGGACTATATATTAATTGCAACATCAGCATTTATGTCATTAATGTTTCCTAAAATATACGGAATTGCATTAGACGTATTAAGTAAAAAAGATACTGCTCTTAGAGCAGCCGGTTTAGTTATAGTAATTGTAGGTGGTGCTTTAATGCCATTTTTTACAAGGAACAATGATAGGTATGGAGAAAATAAGTCCTTTTTCTGGAGTAAATTTTTCTTTTATCCTTCCTTTTATTTGTTTCTGTTTTATTGCTACATGCGGTTATAGAACATTTACTTAACTGAATAGATACTAATGGATAAAATTTATAAGTTATAAAAATAATAAAAATATGGAATTAACAATTAATCCAAAATACCCGTCGGTAGACGATTTAAGAAAAAGAGCTATGGTAAAAATGCCAAAGTTTGCTTTCGAATATTTGGATGGAGGATGTAATGAAGATATCAATTTAGATAAAAATAGAACTGATTTACAAAAAATAGAATTGATGCCTCAATACTTATCTAAGTTTGAGAAATCAGAAATGAAAACAGAATTATTTGGGCATACCTATGATGCGCCTTTTGGTATTTCTCCTGTTGGTTTACAAGGATTAATGTGGCCAAATTCTCCAGAAATTTTGGCAAAATCTGCACAAAAACATAATGTTCCTTTTATTTTAAGTACAGTTACCACTTCTAGTATAGAACGTGTAGCAGAAATTACCGAAGGAAAATCATGGTTTCAATTGTATCATCCGGCAGAAGAATCTGTAAAACGAGATTTGTTAGATAGAGCCGCAGCTGCAGGTACAGATGTATTAGTTATTTTAGCTGATGTGCCTACTTTTGGGTATAGACCACGTGATGTTAGAAACGGCTTAGCAATGCCACCAAGCATGAGTGTTAAGAATATTATTGAGGTAATGAGAAAGCCAGATTGGGCTTTGCAAACTTTAATACATGGACAACCTAGTTTTAAAACATTAGAAAAATATATGCCTAAAGGACTTAGTTTAAAAAAACTAGGAGAATTTATGGATGTAACTTTTTCTGGTAGATTAAATGAAGATAGAATTGCTTCAATTCGTGACCAATGGAAAGGTAAATTAGTTATTAAAGGAGTGGTTAGTGAAGAAGATACACAGAGAGCTATAGAATTAGGTGTAGATGGTATTATTGTATCTAATCATGGAGGTAGACAATTAGACGCAGGACAATCTTCTATAGTCCCTATGACCAACTTAGCTAAAAAGTTTGGAAACCAAACAAAAATAATGGTAGATTCTGGTTTACGTGGAGGTCCAGATATTGCTAGAGCAATGGCTAGTGGAGCAGAATTTACATTTATGGGAAGAAGTTTTATGTATGGCGTAGGAGCTTTAGGTAAACAAGGTGGAGATCATACAATTTCTTTAATGAAAAGAGAATTACTACAAGTTATGGAGCAAATTTGTTGTCAAGAAACAGGGGCTTTTAAACCGCATTTAATTAAATAATTATTAAGGATGTTTCTTAAATAACATCAAAATGAAAAAGATATCATTAACTGTAGCAGAAGGTTAACTACCTAAACAACAAAACATATATGTATCTAAAAATATAAAGCCTCCAAATTTGGAGGCTTTATATTTTTAATTTGTTACTAGTTCACTTTTTTTTGATTTTACTCTTTTTACAACGATTGTTTTAAAAAAGTAAGGAATCTTTATAAACCTAGTTTTACAACTATAACAGCTATAAAGTTTTGATTTAGGAATTAATTTTAAAATAAAATTACGAGCGAGTCTTTTCCTAAAACTAGATTTACATGAGGGACATTTAGGCATAATTTTGAGTGATTAATTTATAGTTGGTTTTGGTTATAAACAATCTTTCTCATTGCAATTAAACAAACTTACATTTATTTTATTAAAAAAATAAATAGTCATCACTAGAAAAAAGAACCTACATTCATTTTTATTCTTTTAATAAATTAAAAGCCTATTTTTGTATTATATCGTAAAAAAACTTTGAAAAAAATAATCGTTTCTGTAACTAATGATATATCAACAGATCAACGTGTTGATAAAGTTTGTTGTACTTTACAAAAAAATGGGTTCAAAATTATTTTAATAGGACGAAAACTTAAGAATAGCACTCCATTAAATAGAACTTATACCACAAAAAGAATCCGATTAATATTTAACAAGGGTTTCTTATTTTATGCTGAATATAATTTTCGCTTATTTTTTATTTTACTTTTCTATAAAAAAGACATACTACTTTCTAATGATTTAGATACATTATTGCCTAATTATTTAGTTAGTATTCTACAACGTAAAAAAATAGTTTACGACAGTCATGAGTTATTTCCTGAAATTCCAGAATTAGTACACAAACCTTTTGTTAAAAAATGTTGGACTAACCTAGAATCTTTTATACTACCTAAACTTAAAAATAACTACACCGTTTGTAAAAGTATTGCTGAGTTTTATACTAAAAAATACAATGTTGGTTTTACAACAATTATGAATTTACCTACAGAAAAAGAAATACAAGTAGGCAAATTACCTTTTCAATATTTTAAGCAAAAAATTATTTTATACCAGGGTGCACTAAATATAGGCAGAGGACTAGAATTAATGATAGACACCATGTTATATTTAGAAAATACAATTTTAATAATTATTGGTGATGGAGATATTTCTGATACCTTAAAACAAAAAGTTACCAGTCTAAAATTAGATAATAACGTACATTTTTTAGGTAAACTTACGCCCAAAAAATTACAAAAAATAACACCTTTAGCCAATTTAGGTATTAGCGTAGAAGAAGATTTAGGTTTAAATTACAGATTTGCCTTACCTAATAAAATATTTGATTACATACAGGCAGAAGTTCCCATTTTAGTATCTAATTTACCAGAAATGAAAAGAATTGCAATAGCTTATAAAGTAGGTGAAGTAATTAAAAATAGAAGTCCAAAAGAACTTGCCGCACAAATTAAAACTTTACTAGAAAAAGATTTTTCTGCAGAACTAAAAAAAGCTAAAAAAGAATTAATTTGGGAAAATCAAGAAAAAAAACTGCTTGCTATTTTTAATAATTTAAAATAACTATTTTTTATATTGATGGGGATTTTCTCTAATCCCTTTTTTAAACATTTTACGTAAACTAGAACGCATACTGTTATCTATCCTCAAGAAAATATCTTTCACTTTTTCGGAAGATCTACCTCTAAATGTTGTTATATGAAATCTATCTGAAACTAAAATAGGGGTATCAGAAAAGTAATAATTAGACACGCAACACCTAACATCATCCTTTAAAACTTTACTTACAGAGTGCCAAGAATTTTGATGAGTTGTCATAACAACCAATCTATTAAATTTACTTTCTAGAGTAGTTTGTTTGTTTTTTAATCCTTGTGGCCAAATCTCTAAATGACCTCCATTTTCTGTATTCCAATTATGTGTTACATAATATAGAAGGTTTAAAACTCGCCATCTATTTCTATCTTTATCATGAGAATTATCTAAATGCGGATTTAAAAAATTATCCTTTTCCATTAAAGACAATCCGCCAGCATACAGGTGCTTATCTTCAAAAATCTCTTCTAATTGGCAAATTTCAGAAACTAATGCAACAACTTTTTTATCTTGAAATGCATAAATAACTTCTTCTAAAAGCGCATTATAATTATCCATTTGATAGGCTGTATACTTAAACTCTCTTAAATTCTTTTTTCTAATAGCTTCCTTTGTTGTAGGAAATTTATTATGAATTTCTAGCGCTAATTCTTCCGGTAACAAATCATCAATAAAAAAATAACCAATAGTATCTTTAGATTCTAAAAACTGAGTTTTTAAGACCTCTTTATTAGCAATTAATTTAGTGCTAATTAAATGAGCAATTTCATTTCTATTCATGCTTTAATTTTAAATGACACATATAACTTACTTTCATACAATTTAAGAAGAAAACCGAAGATTTTTTAATAGCTAATTTTTCAAAAAAGAGATGAAACATTCCAACTATTCTTGTCATTTTTACTGCTGATATTTTTCTAACCAAACCTAACAAAGGCATTTCTGTTGTATCAATTAAGCTTTGTTTATCAATAAAAATAAGGTTTTCCATTGCCTCTTTAGTTTTAGCAACAAACAAATCATTTTTATCTAAACCTAAATGATAGACTTCATTACTTATATGTTCAATATTATACTCTTTATTTATTAACTCTAAAGAAAACAATAAATCTTCTCTACCATATAAGATTAATTTTTCTTCAAATTTTACCCTATTAAAGGCTTCTTTCTTAATTAAAAAATTAGAGGTAAAAAAATACTTATCTGGATTTTCAATGCGTTTTTCTACAGAAATTTCTTCATGTTTTTTACCATATTTATAACGTAATAACTTAACGTTTTCTATTTTATCTTCATATAACAATCCTCCACAAAAAACAGTTTTATCTTTTGCGAAACAATTTATATATTTTTTTATAAAATTAGATTTTACAGGAATAACATCTACATCTAAAAATAACAACCAATCGTACGTTGCTTTTTTGGCTAACAAGTTTCTAATAGCACTTCTTCCAATATTATGCTCTAGATTTTTAAAGCTAGAAAATGAAAGTTTATTTATTTCTTTATTTTTTACATTTAAAGGCGACTTAGAACCATCATCTAAACAAATAATTTCGAATGCTATGTTTTCTAAAATTAATTGTTGATGAATTTTTTTTACCAAAAAAAAAGCATTGTAATTATATGTTGGTATAAGTACAGAAAGCATTATACAGTTGCTTTTTGAGCTACTTCAAACAACTCTCCACCTTCACACTTCAAAGTTTTTTGCTTAAATTTTACAATTAATTGATAATCGTGCGTTGCCATTAAAATTGTTTTTCCACTTTTATGAATTTCATTTAAAAGCTCCATAACTTCTAAAGAAGTTTTTGGGTCTAAATTGCCTGTCGGCTCATCTGCTAAAATTAATTCAGGATCATTTAATAAGGCTCTTGCAATGGCTATTCTTTGCTGTTCTCCTCCAGAAAGTTCATAGGTTTTTTTGTAAGCTTGCGCCTTCATCCCAACTTTATCTAAAACCTCATCAATTTTATCTTTAATCTTAGTTTTATCTTTCCAGCCTGTAGCTTTTAAAACAAACTCTAAATTACCAAAGACATTTCTATCGCTTAACAATTTAAAATCTTGAAAAACAATTCCTATTTTTCGTCGTAAAAAAGGGATATCATTTTCTTTTAATTTCTTTAAATCAAAATCTACAATACTACCTGCACCTTTTTGTAACGTTAAATCTCCATACAACGTTTTCAACAGACTACTTTTTCCGCTTCCGGTTTTACCAATTAAATAGTAAAACTCTCCTTTTTGTATCGATAAATTCACTTTAGACAATACCAAATTCTCTCTTTGATAAATCTCTGCGTTTTCTAAAAATAAGACTGGGTTTTCCATAAAAAACTTGTTTTTACAAACTTAAAAGTTTCTAACGGTTTTATACTATGAATTATAAACAATTCTTATTTTTGATGTAAAATATTTCACATTTTTTATTTGTCTATCAAACAAAACAAAAATATGTTCGTTATCCATTTTAAGTATCAAAAATAATTATATGAAGTTTGTTTTTTTTAAGAAACGTTTGCTAACTTTTTTCATTTTCCTAGTCTCTGTTGTTGGTTATAGTCAGCAAACAATTGTAGACACTAATATTTTTACAAAATATAATGACGCCATAAAATTATTTAATGACAAAGCTTACGCTGCAGCACAAACTAGTTTTGTTAAGATTACTAAAAAGGCCAGTAAAGGCTCTAACCTAAAAGCAGATGCAGCTTATTATGACGCCATGTGTGCTATACGGTTAAACCAGCCAGAAGCAGATAAAAAAATACTTGCTTTTATAGAAGACAACCCAAATAGCAGTAAAAAAAACAAAGCCTTTTTTACAGTTGCTAATTACTACTTTGCAAATAAAAAAGCTGCTTACGCTCTTAAATGGTTTCAAAAAGTTAATGTTGATAATCTTTCTAAAGAAGATACAAAAGAACTCAACTTTAAAATGGGGTATGCTTATATAATAGCCAAAAACTTACCCTTAGCTAGAGATAAATTTCTTCCTTTAATTAACGATGCTAAATATGGTAATGACTCTAGATATTATTACGGCTACATTGCGTACAAATTAGAAGACTACGGAATTGCAGAATCTACACTAAAAGAAATTGCTGATAATGAAACCTATAGAGTAGAAATTTCTTATTATTTATTAGACATTAGTTTTCAAGCAGGAAATTTTGAACGCTGCATTGTGGTTGGTAAAAAACTTATTGATACGTTTAAGAGAAAAGATAGATCAGAAATTTCTAAAATAATTGGCGAAAGCTATTTTAATCTAGAAAAATACAGCGAAGCAATTCCTTATTTAAAAGGTTACACCGGTAAAAAAGGAAAATGGAACAACACCGATTTTTACCAACTTGGGTTTGCTTATTACAAACAGAATGATTTTGAAAATGCGATTAGCAACTTTAATAAAATTATTGATGAAAAAAACTTTGTTGCCCAAAATGCGTATTATCATTTAGGAGAATGTTACCTTAATTTAGATAAAAAAACAGAAGCTTTAAATGCATTTAAAACGGCTTCTGAAATGGATTTTGACACAACAATTAAACAAGATGCAGCCTTAAATTATGCCAAGTTAAGTTATGAAACTGGTAATCCATTTAAAAGTGTTGCAGAAGTTTTACAAGATTATTTAAAAGCCTATCCAAAATCTAAAGCATACGAAGAAATTAATGATTTAGTAGTTTCTTCTTTTTTACACCAACAAGACTACACAGGTGCTTTAGCGTTTTTAAAGAAAAAGAAATCTGTAAAAAATGTTTCTTTAATTTCTGAAATTTCTTTGTACAAAGGTATTCAGTTATTTAATGATCAAGAACTAGAGGAAGCGCTCCCTTTCTTTGTAGAAAGTAAAAAAACTACGGACGTATCTATAAATGAAAGAGCAAAATATTGGGAAGCAGAAACCCTATATCGATTAGAAAAACCAAAAGAAGCATTAACCAAATTTACCGCTTTAAAAAAGGACTTAAAATCTGATAGTGAAGAATTCTTGCTACTTGATTACAATATAGGTTACAGTAATTTTAAGTTAAAGGATTATAGCAATGCTGCAGTTTCTTTCGAAAACTTCATAAAAACAGACGCTATAGAAAAAGAAATTAAAGATGATGCTTATATCCGTTTAGGTGATTCTTACTTTGCACTTAGAAATTATAAAAATGCAATTACAACCTACAATAATGTAGTTAAAACCTTTGGTGCTGAAGCAGATTATGCTCAATATCAAATAGGGATGAGTTATGGTTTTACAGAAGATAACCAAGCTAAGATAAAAGCATTAAAGAATGTGGTAAATGAATATCAAATTTCTAATTTAAAAGACGATGCTTTATTTCAACTTGCAAACACCTACACCATCATAAAAGATAATGAACAAGCACATATAGCTTATGATCGATTATTAGAAAAATACCCAAATAGTGTGTTTATACCAAAAGCTTTAGTGAGACAAGGTTTATTATATTACAATGAAAATCAAAATCAAAAAGCTTTAGAAAAATTCAAACAAACAGCAAGTCAATTCCCTAATTCTCCCGATGCTTTTGAAGCCGTTGCAAATGCAAGAAATATTTATATAGATAGTGGCAAATTAAATGATTATGTAACTTGGATTACAGATTTAAAATTTATTAATGTTACAGATTCAGATATAGACAATACAACTTTTGCTGTGGCAGAGAAAAAGTATTTTGAATCTAAAGATAGTAATGATGTTATAAAAGCACTTTCTAAATACACCCTTTCTTTTCCTGATGGAATTCATAAATTAAAAGCAAATTACTACCTAGCAGGCACTTTGTTTAAAGAAAAAGAATTCGACAAAGCAATTCCTTATTATCAAAATGTATTAGAAGAAGAACAAAATGAATATAGCGAAAATTCTCTAGCTAAATTAGCCCAAATTTTTCTTGAAAAAGACCAATTTAATAATGCAATACCAGTATTAGACAGATTAGAACAAGAAGCTTATACAACAGAAAATGTTTTATTTGCCCAAAGTAATTTAATGAAAGGGTATTATGAAACAGCTTCTTACGAGCAAGCTGTAGATTATGCAAAAAAGATATTACTAAGAAATAAATTAGACGCAAAGTTAGAAAACGATGCTAAAATAATTATTGCTCGTGCTTCCTTTAAAAATGAAGATTTTTATACTGCAGAAGAATATTATACCGAAGTAGAAAAAACAGCAGCTGGCGAAGTAAAAGCAGAGGCTTTATATTACAATGCTTACTTTAAAAACATACAAAAAGAGTATGAAGACTCTAATAAAGTTGTACAAGAATTAATTGCTAATTTTTCTTCTTACAAATATTGGGCTGTAAAGAGTTATGTAATAATGGGTAAAAATTATTATGGTTTAAAAGACGTGTATCAAGCTACTTTTGTTTTAGAAAACATTATTAAAAACTTTACACAATTTGAAGATATTGCTGAAGAAGCAAAAAAAGAATTAAAAAAGATTAAAGAAAACGAAGCCAAAACTAATAATTCTGTAACACCTATTAAGGAAGAAATTACAGCACCAAAAGACTCTAAAAAGAATAAAAATTAATGAAAAAAGGTTTCACATTATTTCTAATATATTTTGCTTTTTTAAGTTTAAACGCTCAAAAAAAGGAACAAGCTATAGACACCGTAAAAACAGAGGTTGTAAATATTGTTACAAAATACAACCCTAAAATTGCTGATGCTAAAAAAATTAACAAGCAACCCAAAATTCAATTGCTTAAAAACAGTGAAAAGAAAAAACTAGAATACACTATTTTCTCTGCTCCTGTTGCTTCTACTTTTATTCCTAAAAGTGGTGTTGTAAAAGGAATTGACGTTGGTGTAAAAGAGCGTGTTTATCAGAATTATTTAGCCGCTGGTTTTGGTAATTATACAACGCCTTACTTAGAAGCTAATTTACATTATGCTACCCGCTTTGAAAGTGAGTTTGGTTTTAATGCAAAATATTTGGCATCTCTAGATGATGTTAGAGGTTCTGTGCTTAATAGTAATTTTTCGAATTTAAACATTGGTACTTTCTACAAACAACAAGATCGTTATTTTGACTGGAAAGTAGCTTTAAACTCAGAAAGAAATCTTTATAATTGGTATGGTTTACCTAACCAGAGTAACTATACAGAAGCTACCACAAGTTTAATTACACCACAACAAACCTATAATTACTTTAACCTAATTGGTGAGTTTAATTTTATAGATTCTTATATTGATTATGGAAAAATAGACGTATCCTACTTTACAGATCAATATGATAGTAATGAAATTCTTGCAAATTTTGAAGCAAAATTTGCTTTTCCATTGCGCTTTTTAAACTTAGGATTAAATGATATGCCTATAAAAGCAGGAATAGAGTTTTTAAAAGGGAATTTTAAAAATAGTTATGCGGATAAAGATAAAGTTAATTATTTTACTGTTACTGCTAAAATTAACCCCGAATACAAATTAACCTACCAAGATTTTTCTTTAAATGCTGGTGTAAAAATAATAGCATCATTAGATGCAGAAAACAAATCGAATAATATTTTCTTATTGCCAGACTTATTTATTGAAGGTCCAATAATAGAAAAATATTTAAATATTTATGGTGGCTATTCGGGAGATTTACATACAAATACCTACAAGAACTTTACGGACGAAAATCCTTATGTTTCACCTACTCTCTTTATCACTCAAACATTAGAAAAATCAAATTTATTTGTTGGGTTTAATGGAAAAGTAAACAGAGATATTAGTTTTAATATTAAAGGAAGTTATAAAAACGAAGAAGACAAACCTCTCTTTTTAAGAAATGTATCAAAGTCTAATGGAACTAGTAATTCCTTAAACGGATATACTTTAAGCGGATATGAATACGGAAACTCTTTTAATGTGTATTATGACGATGTTAAAACAACCGCTATACTTGCAGAGTTAGCTTATGAATACTCTAAAAACTTATCTTTTGGTCTTCAAGGAGCTTACAATAATTACACTTTAGAAAACGCACTAGAAGCTTGGAACCTGCCTTCTTTTGAAGGAAGTATTTCTACAAAATACAAAAGAAATAAGTGGTTTGCTTCTTCGGATATTTTTTATGTAAGTGAAAGAAAAGATGGGTTGTATAACAACATCTATCCTTCTAGTTTTAAAGGTATAGAAACAATTTCTTCTTTTGTTGATGTAAATCTAAATGGAGGTTATCATTTTAATGATAAATTCTCTGCGTTTCTAAAACTTAATAATATTCTAAACACAGATTACCAACGTTTTGCAAATTACAACACACAAGGTTTTCAGGTATTAGGTGGTATTACTTACAAGTTTGATTTTTAGAGAACATCAATAAAACATCATTATATTTACATTATGTTCTATTACTATTTTATTATCGCTTTTCAAATTTTTTGTGTGTACCACGCTTACAAGAATAAGAACAATTTCTATTGGTATTTTATCATCTTTTTTATTCCGTTACTTGGTTGTATCATTTATCTTTTAACACAAGTAATTAACAAAAAGGATGTTACAAATATCACGGAGGAAATAACTACAATTATCAATCCTACAAAAAAAATTAAAGACCTTGAGAAAGTTTTAGATTTTTCTAACACATTTCAAAACAACATTAATTTAGCTGATGCTTATGTAGAAATTAAGGATTATAAAAGTGCAATTGTACAGTATGAAAAAGCTTTAGATAGTAATTTTAAGAATGAACCTTACACCTTAAATAAATTGATTCGTTGTTATTTCGAAACCAAAAATTTTGATAAAGTTATTGAATATTCACAAAAAATAAATTTAGAAAAGGACTTTAAAGAAACCATCTTTTTCTACGGTTTAGCCTTAGAACAAAAAGGCAGGTTTGAGGAAGCTGAAATTCAATTGAAAAAAATTGATAAAAGATATTCTAATTATAATGAAAGGTTAGAATTTTCTAAGTTTTTAATTAGAAGAAACAATAAGGCAGCTGCCAAAGAAGTTTTAAATGAAATTACTAGCGAAATAGCTTCAATGACAAAAGCAAATTCTAGAAAATATAGAAGCGTAATTTCTGAAGCAGAAAAAATATTAAATGCTCATTAAATCTTTTATTAAAAGAATTATTCACCTCTTTATTTCCGTTGTTTTAACAGTAATAACTCAAATTGGTGGTGTTATTTATTTAATTTCTTTACTTATTATTTCTAAAAAATCATCAAAATACAAACTAAAAAGAACGCTTTTTTTTATCTTTTTATACCTAACAAGCACTTTTTTAATAGTTCCAAAAGTCGCCCCAATATTTGGTCGTATTCAAATTGAAAACAATAAACAGCTACAAGCACATAATTTTATAACAAAGCTCTTTAACAGAAATTATGTTACTCCTAAAATGGCTGCTGTTTTAACTACTGTTTCTTTAAGTATGCAAAAAGAGTATCCTACAATAAAAGTGGTCTATTTAGATGCAAACTTCCCTTTTATAAACGGTTTTCCTTTGCTTCCGCATTTGAGCCATAATGATGGAAAAAAAATTGATATTTCTTTTGTTTATCAAACTAAAAAAGGAATCTTAACAAACTTAAAACCATCAAATAGTGGCTATGGCATTTTTGTTTCACCAACAAAATATGAAATCAATCAAACTAAAATTTGTAAGAAAAAAGGTTTTTGGCAATATGATTTTACCAAATACTTAACTTTAAGTAGCTTTAATACAGATTTAAAACTCTCTAAAAAAGCTACAAAAAACATCATCAACCAAATTTTAAAAAATGATGCGGTGAGTAAACTTTTTATAGAACCGCATCTAAAATCTAGACTAAAGTTATAGCATTCTAAAATAAGATTTCATGGTTGTGGAGCTGTAAGGCATGATGATCATATTCATTTTCAAATTAAATAAAAACTTCAAAACAAGTATTAACTGTTTTCATAAAAAATACTTTTACAAAATGTAGAACTAAACTTTTTTTATGTTTTTTACCAAACTTTCAGACAAACTCAGCAACCATCTTACTTGTTCAGAAATTAATTGTGTTTCATGCAATTGTGATCTCATTTCTTTAGAAATAGGCAATCCTTTTTCAATTTCGGCATCTCTCTGTTCTGATAAATTATGAAAATAATCTTCATAATTTTTTGTTGCCAGACGAAGCTCTTCGCTGTCTAAACTACTACTCGACTCCGTATTATTTAAAATAGCAATTGCTTTATCTAACTGAAATAAAATATGCTTTACATAAATTTCAAATTGTTGTGGTACCTTACCGGTTTCATTAGTTCTTATATACATCCCTAATGAGGATAGAGAAGATAAGTAGGTGTTAAAAATAGTCATCAACTCATAAAATGTTGCAATATTTTCTTGTTTAGATTTTGGTTCTTGTGCCAATCTTTGGTAAGCTGCATTTAAGTTTCCTACTTGTAAAAAAGCTTCTTTTCTAGCCAAAGCATACTCGGTAGGGACTTCGCCTTTTTTATGATAAAAAAAATCTATTTGTATTAATAGTTTTGAAAAACTTTCTATAGAATGTAAAAAGAAATCTTTAATACTTTTAGCTTCCCACGCTGGCCAAAAAAAGTAATTAGCAACATAGGCTAATAAAGATCCAATTAACGTATCAAAAACTCTAAACTTTATAACCGTTAAAATATTGGGATTAATTAAGGCATAAATAAAAATAACATAGAGCGTAATAAATGCAGCCCCATTTCTATAATTTTGTTTCACCAAAGAAAAACCAATAATTAATGATGTTACAGATATTAAAGCGTAAATAATTGGATTTTGTGTTAAAAAAACGATTCCGACACCAACTGCAGCACCAATTAATGTACCTAATACTCTATGCTTTGTTCTTTCTTTGGTTAAACCATAACTTGGCCTCATAATAACCACTATGGTTAATAAAATCCAATAAGGTTGTTGCATATCAATAGCATAACCAATCATTAAACCAATAAACATTGTAAGTGTTAATCTTAACGAATGTCTAAATATGGGCGACTTTAAAGTGAAATTTGCTTTTAGTTTTTTAAGGTCATAATCTTGAGGTGTCAAAAACTGTTCTGCATCCTTTATAGGCCTAATTTTATCGTTTTTAGAGTAGTTATCTAGTACCCTAAAAATATCCATTAAATTCCCTATTTGCTTTTCTTGATACGCTTTATAATTTAATAAAAAAATAACCCCTTCTCTAGATTCTGGCAAACCAACAGTAACTTTATAAATTTCTATATGATTTTGTATTTTTTTAAGTAAAATTTTAAAATTGTTTTGAAATGTAAGTTTTTCTTCTTTTAAAATAACTTTTGAGATATGGTTTAACCTTTCTGAAACTTCAAAAATTAATAGTTTAAACTCGTCTACTTTCTCTTGATGCTCTTTAAATAAATCATCAAACTTATCATAATCTACCACATTTGAAATAGCTAATTCATATATCTCAATAATTTTAGAAAAAATTAACTGTTGACGTCTTGTTCTATTACTAAACCCAGAGTTAAATCTTTTCTCTAAAACAACTTCCCTTATCGTTTCATGTAGTTCATTAATAGTTATTTGAAGTTTAAAATTCTCATCTAAAAGTGCGGTTCTATTTTCACTCTCAACCAATAACTTTCCACGAATTTTTACAAAATCAGCCGTTTTTTCAATTAATTGAACAAACAAATACTCTATTTGCACTTTTGTGAGTACTAATTCTGTTAAAATGGTTAAAAACAAATACCAAATACCACCTAAAGCAATAAATAAGGCATGCTCAAAAACAGAGACTTCTGCGCTATGTGGTGCAAAAGCCAAAACCAACGAAATTAAACCCGCAAATGAAATTAAAGAAGCTCTAAAGCTAAAAACAGAAAGATAAGAGATTGAAAATACGAGAATAATTAACAGCGGAATTAAAACAAAATAACTTGTAAAACAGCCTATTAGTAATGTTATTGCAAAGGTTAAAATGATGGAAACAACGATGCCAAAAAACTTATGTTTTAAACTTCCAGAAATATCAGATGGAGCACAAAAAATAGCACCTAAAGCAATACTAAATCCGATATGAAAACTATCAAAGAAATAAATTGATATTAGTACAGGAATTACCATCGCAATAGCAACTACTAGTGCTTTAACAAAATACACCCCTTTAAAATATCTAATTAAATTTTTAATCATGAATAAAATTAATATTCAAATTTAAGCAGTTTTTTCTAGGTAAATCTATTAATTTTATCAATTTAACTTCTAAATGAAAGAATGGTTTTATTGACAATTAAAGAGAAAAATGGTTTTATAAAGAAGGTCAGTTTGTTGATTATATTATTAAAAAACAACATACCATAAAATTAAAATACAATCCCATTTTCTCAAAAATGCTATTTTTTTCTATCTATGAGAACCATCACAAAAAGGTTCGTTTTTAGTTGCTTTACAAGCACATAAGTTTTTTGTTTCTGTTTTTTCTGCAGTAAATACATTCGGACTCATCCCTGTTCCTTTATGTTTTCCATCACACAGTGGTTGCTTTTCCGATAATCCACAAGTACACCATGCGTAATTTTTCCCTTCTTCTAATGCTACTGCAATAGATGCATTTCCTGCTCTTTTTGGTAATTCCATATTTTTTAATTTAGTTTATCAATATAGGCAATTTTATGATTAATTTCTATTTTCAAATTATATAATGATTAGTAATTCTATTATATTCGCTAATAATTTTTAAATTCATAAAATGAAATCATACTTATATTTATTTTTCTCACTAATTCTTTTCACTTCTTGTACTGGTGATGATTCTTCTACTTTTGAACCACAAACAGAAGCAGACATCCTAGAATACATTGAAGCAAACAACTTAACCACTACAAAAACCAATTCTGGCTTATATTATGTTATCAACAATGAAGGTACAGGAACAAGGCCAACAGAAAACGATATTGTAGAGCTTGATTACAAAGCCTATTTGTTAGACGGAACTATTTATGATGAAAGAGAATCTATTATATTAAATTTAGGCATAGTTATTAACGGCTTAAGAGAAGGTGTTCAACTTTTAAAAGAAGGCGGAGACGCAACTTTATTAATACCTTATCAATTAGCTTTTGGAGAAAGTGGCAATAGCTCTGGTTCAATTCCTGGAGGTACTGTTTTAATTTTCGAAATAAAACTTAAGGCTTCTTATCCTGATTATGAATCTCAAAATGATGCTTCAATTTTAAAATATATTGATGATAATAATTTAGTAGCAACAAAAACAGATTCTGGCTTATACTATGTAAAAACCAAAGAAGGTGATGGAAATAAACCAGCAAGTAGCACTGCTAATGTTACTGTTGCTTATAAAGGTTACCTATTAAATGGAAGTGTTTTTGACGAAAATTCAAACGGTTTTACCACAAACCTAAATAACGTTATTTCTGGTTGGACAGAAGGAATTCAGTTTTTTAAAGAAGGAGGAGAAGGAATCCTTTTAATCCCTTCTCATTTAGCCTATGGTGATGCTGGAAATGCCGCTATACCAGGAGGAGCTGTTTTAATTTTTGATATAAAATTAATTAGTGTAAACTAACCCAATTTAAAACTCATAAAAAAAAGCGAAACTTAATCAGTTTCGCTTTTTTTTTTGTGACATGTATGAGGTTTTATTTATGAAATAATCGGTTTAATAAAATCATCAATTTTATCAATACCATTTTCTCCTAAGTTCTTTATAAATGCAGAACCAATAATGGTTCCATTTGCATATTTACAAGCAGTTGTAAAAGTTTGTTTATCAGAAATACCAAAACCAACAATTAAATTACTTTGCAAGTTCATGTTTTTAATTCTTTCGAAATATTCAATTTGTTGATTAGATATATCGCCTTTTGCACCGGTAATAGAAGCAGAAGCAACTACATAAATAAACGCTTTAGAATACGCATCTATTTTTCTAATTCTTTCTTCGGATGTATGCGGAGTAATTAAAAATACACTTGTAATTCCGTATTTTTCAAACAATGCTTTATAATGATTTTCAAACTCTACCATTGGTAAATCTGGAAGAATAACCGTTTCTATACCACAATCTACTACTTTCTGACAAAACTTATCCTCACCATATTTAATCATCTGATTTAAATACCCCATTAAAACTAAAGGTGTTTTATTAGTGTCTTTAATCGTCATTAATTGATCGAAAATAAGATCTAAATTAATACCGTTTTCTAATGCTTTTTGGCTACTTTCTTGTATCGTAGGACCATCTGCTAAAGGATCTGAATAAGGCAAACCAACTTCTATAAAATCGACACCACTTTTTTCTAATGCAGTAATTACCTTAGTAGTATCATCTAATTTAGGATAACCACAAGTAAAATAAATCGATAATAAATTTTTCTTTTCCTGAAAGATTGTTTCTAATTTTTTCATGCTAAAATTGGTTCGTTTTTACTTTTTAATTCTTCTTCTACAGCACTCCACAAATTGATTCTTACTTGCAAAGACTCTTTGGCTACTTCTAAAACTTCTTGCCATTTTTTATCGTCATTACCACATAATTCTTCAATCATTTGTAATGATAAAGGCCCATGTTCATCTCCGTCTAACTCAATATGTCTTTCTAAATAATAAATAAAATTATCAAACTTCTTATTACTTTTTAAGGTAGTTTCATCTACAATTTTTATAAACATATCTGGTATAATATCCTCTCTACCAAACGTAAATGCTGCTGCTATTTTATGACTTTCATTTGTTTCTATAACCTTAAAAGTATAAGAAACAAAATCCTTTATAGCGTTATGCACCTCTAAATTATCAATAGATTTAAAAACGTCTTTTCCTTTGATAATTTTATTAATAAAACCTTCTATTTTAGAGCAATCTGCATTCATTTCTTGCATCGCATCTAAATACATTTCATAATGACTTTTTAAAACTCCGTCTTTATTAACATCACTTTCTTCTGCCAACGTAATTTCGTTTATAAAGCGAACTAAGTTGGTGTTTTTCTTCGGAATCCAAGGAATAGAAACCGTTGTTAAATTTATTTGTAATGCTTTTAAAAGAGACATAAAGTCCCAAACTGCATACACATGTGCTTCCATAAAAGTTTTTATATCTTCTATAGAGTTTAACTTTTTATAAAGTTGATGGTTCTTTAAATCTTCTCTTAAAGACACCAACTCATTTTCTATATATGCTATTTTAGAATTCATTATTCTTCTAAATGATTGATATACGTTTCTAAATCTTTATCTCCTCTACCCGATAAATTTACTACCACAACTTGGTCTTTTCTAAACTTAATTTTTGATAAAACAGCCAAAGCGTGTGCACTTTCTAACGCTGGAATAATTCCTTCTATTCTAGTTAATTCATATGCTGCTGCCAACGCTTCTTTATCCGTTGCATCCATAAACTTGGCTCTTTTACTTTCATATAAAAAGGCGTGTAAAGGACCAACTCCAGGATAATCTAACCCAGCAGAAATAGAATAAGGCTCCACAATTTGCCCGTATTCATCTTGCATTAAAATGGTTTTAGAACCATGAATAATCCCTACTTCTCCTAATTGAGAAGTTGCAGCACTTTCTCCAGAATTCACTCCTAAACCAGAAGCTTCTACTGCGATTAGTTCTACCTCTTCATCATCCATATAGTGATAAAAAGCCCCAGCAGCATTAGAACCTCCTCCAACACAAGCAATAATTGTATCCGGGTTTTCTTTACCTGTTTTCTCTTTTAGTTGCCATTTCATTTCTTCGGATATTACAGCTTGTAAACGTGCAACCATATCTGGATATGGATGTGGACCAACAACAGAACCAATTAAATAAAAGGTTTCTGGATGCTGAATCCAATATCTTATTGCTTCGTTTGTTGCGTCTTTTAAAGTTCTACTTCCGCTTAAAGCAGGTACCACTTTTGCTCCCAACATTTTCATACGAGCAACATTTGGTGCTTGACGAACAATGTCTTTTTCTCCCATAAAAACGGTACACTCTAAGCCCATTAAAGCACAAACCGTAGCAGTAGCAACACCATGTTGTCCTGCTCCTGTTTCTGCTATAATTTTAGTCTTCCCTAATTTCTTGGCAACCAAAATCTGACCAATTGTATTGTTAATTTTATGTGCTCCTGTATGATTTAAATCTTCTCGTTTTAAATAAATAAAAGCGCCATATTTTTCTGACAAACGTTTTGCCAAATACAACGGACTTGGGCGACCTACGTAATCTTTTAATAACGATTTGTATTCTTCTTGAAACTCCTTAGATTCTAATATTTGAATGTAATTATCTTCTAATTCTTTTACATTTGGATATAACAATTCCGGAATGAATGCGCCTCCAAATTGTCCGTAATAACCATTTTTGTCTGGGTGAAATTTTGATTTCATATTTTATAATATTCTGTCATTGCGAGGAACGAAGCAATCTCTTAATTAATAAGCAGATTACTTCACTACGTTCGTAATAACGTTCTTTTTAAATTCCTTTAATTCTTCTATTTTCTTAACTCCTGGTTTACTTTCAAATTTACTATTTACATCTAAAGCGTAAATTGGTAAATTAGATTTCAATATTTTTTGAACCTCTTCTACATCATCTAATCCGATTCCTCCACTTAAAAAGAAAGGTACATCAAAAGGATATTTCTCTAAAACAGACCAATCGAATTTTGTTCCGTTTCCTCCTCTTTCCTTTCCTTTAGTGTCAAACAAAAAGAAATCTACAATTTCTAAATAAGGTTTTAAAACATCAAAATCGAATTCGTCTTTAATTCCGAATACTTTAATAACCTCAACTTCATTTTTAGAAATGTAGTGTTTGTTTTTTTGCTTTTTGATACTTTTATTTTCTTCAATCTTTAGTTCTCGACTGCGCTCGAACTGACATTTTAATTCTTTTATATAATCAACAGATTCATCTCCGTGTAATTGAATAGCGTCTATTCTATATTCTTCTACCAAAGAAATTACAATCTCTGGATATTCATTTACAAAAACACCCGTTTTTTTGATTGATTTTGAAAACTCTGGAATAATACCTTCAAAATTTCTTTTTGATTTCTCATAAAAAATAAAGCCCAAATAGTCAGGTTGCAAATGGGCAACTTGTTGGATATTTTCTGTGAATTTCATTCCGCAAACCTTTAGAAAAAGCCCCCTTTCCCCCGAAGGGGGGAACAATGGAATCGATGTGTTGTTGTCTTCGCTTTTATTCAAAATTATATTTCTTTTTTTGTCTTTTATCAATTTCTCAACAGTGAGAGTCCCTTCCCTTCGGGAAGGTTAGGATGGGCTCTTTTTTTTTATCTAATTTGATTGATAAAATCTAAACAAGCTTCTCCTGGGTTATCCGTTTTCATAAAATTTTCTCCAATTAAAAATCCTTGAAAACCAAACTCTTTTAATCCTGTAATAATTTTTGGATCAGAAATTCCGCTTTCTGAAACTTTCAAACAAGTATCCGGAATTTGACCTGCCAACTTAATAGAATGCTCCAAATCAACTTCAAAAGTATTTAGGTTTCTGTTATTGATTCCGATAATTTTATTATCTAAATCGTTAATTTTATCTAAATCTTCTTGGGTATGAATTTCATATAAAACTTCTAAACCTAAATCTGTTGCTAAGTTTCCGTAGTTTTTTAATTCGGTTGCTGTTAAACAAGAAGCAATTAATAAAATTACATCGGCTCCAATTGCTTTTGCTTCTACAATTTGAAATCCATCAACAATAAAATCTTTTCTTAAAATTGGTTTTTGTTGGTTGATGATTCTTGCTTCCATCAAATCTGCCATAGAACCTCCAAAAAATGAAGTATCTGTTAAGATAGATTGTGCCGCTACATTTGCATCTAAATATCCATTGGTAACATCTGCAATAGTTGCTGTGTCATTAATAATTCCTTTAGAAGGAGATTGACGTTTAAATTCAGCAATAATTCCTGTAGAACCAACTTCTAACAAAGATTTTTTTAATGAAAAAGTTGTTCTTCCAAAACTAGGACTTTTTACTAAATTCTGAACAGGAACTTCTGCTTTTATCTTAGCAATTTCCTTCTTTTTAAATGCTATTATTTTATCTAAAATTGTCATTTCTTATATATTCTGTCATTGCGAGGTACGAAGCAATCTGTTAATTCAAATTACAAGATTCCTTCAGTCATACTTCATTCGGAATGACGTTTTATTTATTACTATTTATTTTACTTCTGTCATTGCGAGGAACGAAGCAACCTTTTTTTATAAACAGATTACTTCACTCGTAACCTCGTTCGTAATGACGTTCTAATTATAAACTTACTAATTTTTCTAATGTTTGTTTTGCTTTCAATCCAAAAAGCGAACTTTTTGCTTCTTCAAAAGCGTTTTCAAAACTTTTATTTTCATCAACAATAGTTAATGCAAAAGCAGCATTTGTTAAAACCACATTATTTTGTGCTTCTGTTCCTTTTCCTTCTAAAATAGATTTGAAAATTTTGGCTGCATCTGCAACAGAATTTCCTCCAAATATTTCTGATTGCTGAATTCTTTTCTGCCCTAAATCTTCTGGATTTATAATTTGTTCTCCATTCTTCGTGAAGAACTTAAATCCACTTGTTAACGAAATTTCATCATAACCATCTAACGCGTGAATAATACCATAATTAATATCTTCTTCTTGTAAAATGTAATTATACAAACGTGCAATTTCTAAATTAAAAGTCCCTAACATATGGTTTTTAGGTGAACTTGGGTTTACCAAAGGGCCTAACATATTAAAAAACGTTTTTAGAGCCAATGCTTTTCTTGTAGGACTTACAGCTTTCATTGCTGGATGAAATTTTGGAGCATGTAAAAAGCAAATATTTGCTTTCTCTAAATGTTCTATTAAAACACTTTCGTCATTGGTGAAATTGTACCCAAAACTTTCTAACATATCTGAAGAACCAGATTGAGAAGACACAGAATAATTACCGTGTTTTGCTACTTTTTGTCCTGTTCCGGCAACAATAAAAGAAGTTAAGGTAGATATATTGAATGTATCTTTTCCATCGCCACCAGTACCAACAATATCTATGGTATTATAATCTGATAAATCTACTTTTATAGACAATTCTTTTAAGGCATTTCTAAAACCAGCAAGTTCATCAGCTGTAATAGGACGCATCATAAAAACCGTCATAAATGACGCTAAATGTGCGTCATTGTATTTTTCTGCAGCAATATCTTTTAAGATTTGTGTTGCTTCAGATTTAGACAATCTCTCGTGATTATATAGTTTGTTTAAAATTGCTTTCATAATTCTTACTTGTCATTGCGAATCAAATGATAATTTGATGTGGCAACCTTTTAATTAAAAATGAGATTACTTCGTTTCTCTCATAATGACATTACTTTTTTACACTATTAATAAAATTAGTAACCAACTGCTCACCAACATCTGTTAAAATAGATTCTGGATGAAATTGAACCGCAGATATTGGAAATATTTTGTGCTCAATTGCCTGAATTAATCCATCTTCATCTCTTGCGGTTACTTGTATTTCTTCTGGAAAACCTTCATCTGTTGCTGCCCAAGAATGATAACGTGCTGCCATAAATGTTTCAGAAACATCTTTAAAAATTGTGGCTGAAGGGTCTGAGACCCTCATTTCTGTGGCAACTCCGTGAAAAACATCGTCTAAATTGATGATTTTCCCTCCGAAAACTTCTGTTATTGCTTGTAAACCTAAACAAACTCCGAATATTGGTTTTACACCGGCGTATGTTTTAATGACTTCCTTTAAGATTCCTGCTTCATCCGGAATTCCTGGACCTGGAGATAACATAATGATATCATACGTACCTACATCTGCAATACTGATTTCGTCATTTCTAAAAACCGCAGGAAAGTTTCCTGTAATTTTTTCTACCATGTGTACCAAATTGTAGGTAAACGAATCGTAATTATCTAAAATTAATATTTTCATGTTTTTTCTAATTGTCATTGCGAAGCAAATTTTTCATTTGCTGTGGCAATCTGTTTATTAATTAAGAGATTACTTCGTCGGAAAAACTCCTCGTAATTACTTAATACTCAATTTCGCGTTAGGGATTGAATGGTTTGTTTGAGCTCTTTTTTGTTTTTCTCAAAAAAAGCGAGTAATGAAAGCCCGTTAAAACGCCCAAATTAAAATCAATCTCTTTTTATTTTATGCCTACAAGGTTTTGAAAACCTTGCTGGATACTTTATATATTTTCTGCTAAAATTAACGCTTTATTTAACGCTGCTAATTTATTATTTACTTCTTGTAATTCCTTTTCTTCATCGGAATGAATAACGATTCCTGCGCCTGCTTGCGAATACAAAACGTTGTTTTTACTCACAAAAGAACGAATGGCAATCGCTAAATTTACAGAACCATCTAAACCGATAATTCCGACTGCTCCTCCATAAAAACCACGAGTTTGATTTTCATATTTGTCTATCAGCTCCATTGCTTTGTACTTTGGCGCACCACTTAAGGTTCCGGCAGGAAAAGTGTCTCCAACAATTTCTATTGGGTTTCCTTTAATCTTACCTCTAACCGTAGAAACTAAGTGAATTACGTGGCTAAAATACTGCACTTCTTTAAAAACCTCTACCGTAACTTTATCGGCATGTTTGCTTAAATCGTTACGGGCTAAATCTACCAACATAACGTGTTCTGCCGTTTCCTTTTTATCTTCGGATAATTTTTTACCCAGCTTAATGTCTTCTGCCATATCGCCCGTTCTTCTAAACGTACCTGCAATTGGGTTAATAGTTGCCTTACCTCCGGATATTTTAATTTGTGCTTCTGGTGAAGAGCCCATTAATTTGAATGAACCATAATCGAAATAAAATAAATATGGCGACGGGTTTATAGAACGCAATGCTCTATACACATTAAATTCGTCTCCTTTAAATTTTTGTTGAAATTGGCGTGATAAAACCAATTGAAAAACATCTCCTCTTTTACAGTGATATTTTGCTTTTCTTACATAGTCCTTAAATTCTTCACCTGTAACATTGGAAGTTTCTTCGCCTACAATTTCGAATTTCTGCGTATTAAATGCTTGTGCATCGATAATCGTCTGAACTTCTTTAATACGAGACTCGGTACCTTTTTCTATATTTTCTATCAACGTCATTTCATCATTAAAATGATTGATGGCAATAATAAAACGGTAAAAACTGTATTGCATTTCTGGAATTGCAGAAGGTGCTTTTTTGTTTTTAAATTTAATATTCTCAAAATACTGAACAGAATCAAAAGTAGTATACCCGTATAATCCGTTGAATGATTTTAATTCGGCCGGACAATCTAATTCTATAGAATTGGTAAATTTATCGAATAACTCATAAAAGTTTTTGTTAATAGGTTGTTCATCTAGTTGTGTTCCTTTGTGAGAAACAGAAAACTGATAATTATCTACTTTCATAGAAACAATTGGCTCCACGGCAATAAATGAGAAACTTTCTTCTTTACTATGATAATCTGAACTTTCTAACAACAAAGTGTTAGCGTATTTGTCTCTAAAACGCAGGTACAAACCTACCGGTGTAACGGTATCTGCAATCTTTGTTTTGTGAATTGTTTTAAACTGTAATTTTTTCATGTTACTTTTTATCTGGTCGAGCGCAGTCGAGACTTATTTTAGAACCTCTCGACTGCGCTCGAGGGGACATTTGTCTATTCTTTTTTACTTTGGATGATTTAAAAAATCATCATAAAAAAAAGGCTTATCGTGAGATAAGCCTTTTTAAATTTTATGTTACATACATATAGGTTTTTTCTCACTTATTATATAAGAGAGTTCCACCAACCTGTATTTATTGTATTATTTTTCATTGTTTAACAAAAGTAAGATAGATTTTTTAAACAAGCAACCTTTAGTTTGATTTATTTTGGAATTAACAGCAAAGAAAAAAATGCAAAAGGTCGCAAAGTTTTTACTCTGCGAAAATTATTTGTGTCTTACCTTCTTATTTCAATAGGATTTCGATAAGAATCGAATACTTCTAAAATTATAATTGAAGATTTACTTTCCACGAAATAAATTAGTTTAAAGTGTCTAACAATTATACGTCTAAATGGTTTTCCTAAAAATTCATCTACTTGATACTGTTCAACAAACTCGATATTTTTACTTGCATGTAAAATATCTAGTTTAACATTTTTAGCGTTGTTTCTAGATTTCGTTCTATCTAGTATTCTATCATGAATATATCTTAAATCTGCTTTTGCTTTATCTGACCAAACAATACTAATTGAAGTAACCATTTACCAGTTTTCTGATTCTTTTTCTAAATCTTCTACTGTGGTAAAGTTTCCGTTTTTTACAGATTTTAAAGTGTCTTGCACCTTTTCTACATACATTTCTTTAGTTAAAGCTTCTCCCTGAACTGTATAAGCTACAATTTTTTTATTAGATAGTTGCAACTCTAAAAACTCTTCAAAACGCTGAATTAAGTCGATGTCTTTTATTTGATCGAAACGTTCTTTAAATATATTTTTTCTTGCAGCTAAATCCATAACGTGAAGGTTTAAGTATTACAAATATATGGAATTTTAAAATAAATACGGAATTCAGTCTCTTACAGCTTTCTTATCGAGAGTTTAAAATAATGGTTGTGGTACTTGTTGAAAATGAGCAATAACAAATATTTTTAAACTATTCTCATAAAAAAATGGTTAACAAACACTTAATACCCCATCATTCTTAATTAAATAATAATAACAAAAAAATCTCGCTTTCGCGAGATTTTTATATTTTAAAGAATTCTTAAAAGACTATTTCCTAATAATTCTAACATTCATTTCTTCTACCTTTTTATCAGATAAAATTGATGGTGCATTAAATAATAAATCTTCTGATGAACCTGTTTTAGGAAAAGCCATTACCTCTCTAATAGAAGCTTTCTTTTCTAAAATCATCATTAATCTGTCTACTCCCCAAGCAATTCCTCCGTGAGGTGGCGCTCCATACTGAAAAGCTTTGTACATCGTACCCACACTTTTCATCATTTCTTCTTTATTGTAACCCATATTTTTATAGGTTGCTTCTAAAATTTCTGCTTTGTGAGCACGAACAGAACCTCCACCAATCTCGTAACCGTTTAAGATTAAATCGTATTGTTGCGCTATAATGGTTCCTATTTCTTCTCCTTCTCCAGTCATGTGCTTTTCTAAGTCATAGATTGCAGGCATAGAAAAAGGATTGTGTGTAAATGTCCATCTTCCTTCATCTGTTTTTTCAAACATTGGGAAATCTACAACCCACGCTGGTCTTAATTCTTTAGGATTGATCAACTTTAAAATACGCCCCATTTCTTGACGAACCGCATCTAATGCTTTGTTTGCTGTTGCATAATCTGCTGCTGAGAAAAATACAATATCACCAACTTGTGCATCTGTAGCTTTTATAATATTTGCTGCAATTTCTTCTCCTAAAAACTTAATAATTGGCGATTGTAAATCGTTTTCATTTACAATAATATATGCCAAACCACCTAAACCATTTTGTTGTGCAATAGCTGTTAAGTTTTCTATTTGTCCTTTAGACATACGTTTGTTTCCTTGCTCTGCTGCAGAAACTTTAATACATTTTACAATTCCGCCGTCTTCAATTGGTTTACTAAAAACCTGGAATGTGGTATCTTTTACAATATCTGTAATGTCTTGCATTTGTAAGCCATAACGTAAATCTGGTCTATCACAACCATATTTATCCATTGCATCTTTATACGTAATTACTTCAAACGGACGTAAAGTCCATTTTTTACCATATATTTTTTTGACAATTTCATTAAACATTTTGGTGTTTAAATCGATAATTTGCTGCATACTTGCGTACGCCATTTCTATATCTAATTGTGTGAATTCTGGTTGTCTATCTCCACGAGAATCCTCATCTCTAAAACAACGTGCTATTTGAAAATATTTTTCAAAACCACCTACCATCAACATTTGCTTAAATTGTTGTGGCGCTTGTGGTAACGTGTAAAAAGAACCTGCTTGTTTTCTTGTAGGCACAATAAATTCTCTTGCTCCTTCGTCTGTACCTGCAGTTAAAATAGGCGTTTCAATTTCTAAAAACTCTTCTTCATCTAAGATATCACGCATTAGCTTGATTACTCTATGACGGTTTACAATTGCTTTACGAACCTCATCATTTCTATGATCTAAAAACTTATATTGAAAACGAACATTCTCGTTCGATTTCATGGCTCTTTTTATTTCAAAAGGAAGCGTTTTAGATAAGTTTAAAATATCTAAAGCAGCTGTTTCTAATTCTAATTTACCGGTTCTTAAACCTGCATTATAATCATCTTCTTTACGCTGCACCACAATTCCGGTTACAGAAATAACAGATTCTGATTTTAATTTTACAAGCTCATCTAAATTAGGAAATGTTTCTCTACTTAAACGTACTTGAAAAACCTCATTACTTGAATCGCGTAAATCAATAAAAATTAATTCACCATGATCTCTAACACTAGAAACCCAACCCGATAAAGTAACCTCATCATTAATTGAATCTTCTGATATTTGAGAAATTTTATGTGTTCTGTATTCCTCTTTTATAATAATAGGAACTTGAGGTAATTCCTCTTCTTGGTTTTTGGTTGTTGGCTGTTGGTTGTTGGTTTCCTGTTCTTGACTTCTCGTCTCTTTTTTCTCTTTCCTTATTCCATCACCAGAACAAGCATTTAATATTTCTTGACGAATCACTTTTCCTGAAGCTCCTTTACCAATAATACCAATTACTTTACCAACAAGAATACCTGCTTTCCCTTGGTTTCCTGCTTTAATATCATTTGCAGTTGCTTCGTTTTCTGAAACTACTTTTGCAACGGCAGCTTTAATTTTATCTTCAGAAATGGTATTGTCTTCAAAGTACTTTTTATAATCGAAAGTTCTATCTTTTAAATAAGATGTAATTCCGTTTTGCACTAAAACAGACGTTATTTTATCTTCTTTAAATAATTGAAAAATTTCAATTAACTGATCCACACTATGAATATTCTCATACTCATCAGCACCTATATTATTTACCAATGTTTTGGCAACAAAAGAAGCATCATTTATTTTATTATTGATAGCAACAAAAACTTCTGAACGTAAAGAATCTGCAGTAAAAAACTTAGCATCTTGTGGTAAAACGCCACCTTTTATCAAAATAGATTCTACTGCAAAAGGCAAAGAACTAATATCAACATGTATACTATCTACAACTTTTTTGATGTTTACAAAAGGTAAATCTGGCTCAGAAATAAAACGATAATCTGCTTCAAATTCCTTTTTACGCATGGTTTTAGTCTGCTTTAAATCTGCATCCCATAAAACCGTTGTTTGGTCTGGTCTAAACGCTTTATTTTCTACGTAATAACTTAATTGCTTTTCAATTTCTTCCTTTAAAGCATCTACCATAAACTTAAAAGAATTTAAGTTTTTGATTTCTGTTCTTGGGTTTAAATCATACGTATGTTTTTTTCTAAGTGATACAGAAACATCCGACTTAAACTCTCCTTTTTCTAGATTTGCTTCAGAGATTTTTAAATTCTGAACAATTCTTTGAATGTATTGTGCGTATGTTGATGCATCTTCTATATGACGAATACAAGGATCGGTTACAATTTCTATTAACGGAACACCTGCTTTATTAAAATCTACTAAAGAAACTTTCTTTTCGTGCATTAATTTTGCAGCATCCTCTTCAATATGAACTTGTGTCAAACTCACTGTAAATTGCGAGCCATCATTTCTAAAACAAGAAACTTGTCCGTCTGGAATTACAGGATTGTGAAACTGTGTAATTTGAATATTCTTTGGGTTATCTGGGTATTCATAATGTTTACGATCCCAAGAAATTACCTCATTAGAAAAAGTAGATTTTACTGCCTTACCGAAATAAATAGCTTTGGTAATTGCTTCTTTATTTATAGAAGGTAAAACTCCCATTTGCCCAGTACAAACCGAACATATATTTTGATTTGGTTGTTCTATTTCTTGATTTGCACAAGAACAGAATAACTTTGTTTTTGTATTTAATCGAACGTGAGTTTCAATACCTATTACTAACTCTAAGTCGTGCTTTTTAATAAGCTCATTTAATTGTTCCAGTTCCATTATATCATATCTTTTAAGAAGTTAGCAAACTTCAAAACAAGTTCGTCATTATTTTTTGCTGCCGTAATTTGCAATCCTGTTTCTGTTCCTTGTGGCACTGTTAACGTTGGCAATTGTCCTAAACTAAAACCAACCGTATACGCATCAGACAAATACATTGCTAAAGGATCGTTTAAACTATCGCCAATTTTTGGTGGCGAATTTGGTGTTACTGGAGATAAAATAATAGCAACTTCTTTAAAATCTTTTTCAAAATTAGCTATAATTTGATCTCTTACATTTAATCCTTTTAAATAGATTTCATCAGAAAAACCTTGAGATAATACTTGGTTTCCACCAACAATTCTACGTTTAGATTCTTCAGAGAAATTTTCTGATCGTGTAATAGAATACGTATCTTTTAAAGTATCGCCCTCTATTCTATTTCCGTAATTTGTACCATCTAATCTAGAAAGGTTCGATGCTGTTTCTGCCATTGCTAAAGTATAGTAGGTAGAAACTAAAGTATCAGACTCAAAGAAATCTAATTCTTTTACTTCAATTCCTTTGGCTTTTATTTTTTCTATGGTTGCTAAAAAGTCCGCTTTTACTTTTGCATCAATTGCATCGTTTTCGATGAAATTTTTAAAGTATCCAACAGTTTTTATTTCATCAGCATTTAAAATATTTTCTTCTGATATAGCTTCCGATTGATACGTGGTTTGATCTTTAATATCTTGACCACTCATCACATTTAAAACAATTCTAATATCTTCTATCGATTTTGCAATGGGTCCAACACAATCTGTAGAAGATGCGTATGCCATTAATCCAAATCTAGAAATTCTTCCGTAGGTTGGTTTTAATCCGTAGACATTATTATAACCTGCCGGTTGACGAACAGAACCTCCCGTATCTCCACCAATTGAAAAAACTGTAAAATCTTTGGCAACATTTACTGCAGAACCTCCACTAGAACCACCAGAAACTAAATCTGTATTGATTGCGTTTTTAACGGCTCCGAAAATGGTGTTTTCAGATGATGAACCGTGTCCAAAAGAATCACAATTTTCTTTTACTAACGGTATTGCGCCTGCATCAAATAATTTCTGAATGGCAGTTGCCGTGTAAGGCGATTTATATTTTTTAAGTAAATCTGAACTCGCCGTTGTTAAAGTTCCTTGTACCATGTACACATCTTTAATTCCGAACGGAATTCCTTCTAACAAACCAATTTCTTGTCCGTTTTCAATCTTAGCATCAACTTTTGCAGCTAATTCTAGCGCCAATGTATCTAAAAGTGAATTGACAGTATTGTGGGTGTTCGATTTTAATAAATCTAATCTTTCTTGTACCAGTTTTGTACACGAAATTTCTTTGTTCACCAATTGCTGGTGAATTTTATGTATTTGCGATTCCATAATTATTCTTCTATCACTTTAGAAACTACTAAAAAACCATTCTTTTCTTTCGGAAAGTTTTCTATAATTATTTGTTTTTCTGCCTGCGGACTATCAATAACAACATCTTCTCTTAAATCATCTAAAGTTACAGCATTGTTATGATTGGTATTAACGTTAGTATCTGATGTATTTGCATTTTTAATTACCTCAAATAATTGATTCACCGATTCCGATGGCTCTGCTCCTTTAATACTAGACAAAATGTCTACCGTCATTATTTTGCTCATTTCTTTATTTTTTAATTAAGATTCTGAAACCAGTTCAGAACATGAAAAAAGCCTTCCGATTTGGAAGGCTTTATTTATATATTTCTAAACAACAACCTTCTTACCCTAACAATTAGGATTATTGAAATTACGATTGTTATTATTAATGGTCATATAATCTATTAATATGGACAAATATATGTAGAAAATATGGTACAAAAACCTCTTTTCTATCATTTTATACATCCATTGCATAATCAATAAAATATTAACTTGTAATTATAGATATCATAAAATATCATATCAAATAATTTAAAACCTTACTTATATTTTTTGGGCGTTCCTAAAGGTCGGGCTTTACACTACAATCTTTTGCCACAAAAAGGCAAAAGGATTTTCACTGCAATCCCTAACGCAAGCCGTTAACCTGTTTTGAAATAACGAGAATAAAACACCTTTTTTTTTAAGACAACCCTGTCAATAGCATCCAGCTTTAGCTGGATGCTATTGATAAATTACACAGATAGCTTTAGCCAAAAAAACATTTACAATGGGTTAAAACCCATTACTATTGACTTTTTTTTATAGAAATACTATCACTAAAAAAATTATCATTCTATTTTACACTAATTTCATATAATTGGTATTATTATTCTAAATATGTTGTTATTTTCAAAATCCATAAATTCAAAATTTAAAGATTTAAGCACTTTTTATTTTTTTGATTTCAAAACATCAAAAGAAAAATTCAAAAATCAAAAATAAAATCATTTTTAAGCCATTTAAGCCACTTTTAAGAAATCAACAAATGTTGATAATTTTTGAACTAAATAGCTAAAAACACTTGAAAAACGTTCTAAAAATTGTAATTTTGGTTTTACTGAAATTTCTTTTTTAAAGACGAATTTCATCAATCAAAAAAACAATAATGCACTTTATATAATGAGCGAAGAGAAAAAAAATAATTATGATGCTTCCAGTATTCAGGCACTGGAAGGAATGGAACACGTAAGAATGCGTCCTTCCATGTATATTGGAGATGTTGGTATACGTGGTTTACACCATTTAGTATATGAGGTTGTAGATAACTCTATTGATGAAGCAATGGGTGGTTATTGTGATACAATTGATGTTACTATAAATGAAGACAATTCTGTTACAACAAAAGATAACGGTCGTGGAATTCCTGTTGGAATGCACGAAAAAGAAGGCGTTTCTGCATTACAAGTTGTAATGACAAAAATTGGTGCCGGTGGTAAATTTGATAAAGATTCTTATAAAGTTTCTGGTGGTTTACACGGTGTTGGTGTTTCTTGTGTTAACGCACTTTCTGACCTTTTAGTAGCTACAGTTCATAAAGAAGGAAAAGTTTGGCAACAAGAATACTCTAAAGGAAAAGCATTATACCCAGTAAAAACTGTTGGAGAATCTGACTTTACAGGTACTATTGTTACTTTCTTACCAGACAAGACGATCTTTAAGCAAACTACAGAATTTAATTACGATACGCTGGCAACTCGTATGCGTGAATTATCTTTTTTAAATAAAGGAATCACCATTACGTTAACAGACAAAAGAAATACTGACGATGAAGGAAACTTTATTTCAGAAGTTTTTCATTCTGATGAAGGGTTACCAGAATTTATTAAATACCTAGATTCTACGCGTGAGCAATTAATTGGCTCTGTAATTTCTATGGAAGGTGAAAAAAATGGTATTCCTGTAGAAGTTGCTATGGTTTATAACACTTCTTATGCAGAAAACTTACACTCTTACGTAAACAACATTAATACTCATGAAGGTGGAACACACTTATCTGGTTTTAGACGTGGTTTAACAGGAACTTTAAAAAAGTATGCTGATGAATCTGGTTTACTTAAAAATGTAAAGTTTGATATTGCTGGAGATGATTTCCGTGAAGGTTTAACCGCTATTGTTTCTGTAAAAGTACAAGAACCACAGTTCGAGGGGCAAACAAAAACAAAATTAGGAAACAGAGAAGTTTCTGCCGCAGTTTCGCAAGCAGTTTCAGAAATGTTAACTGACTATTTAGAAGAAAACCCTAATGATGCTAAAATCATTGTTCAGAAAGTAATATTAGCAGCAACCGCAAGACACGCAGCACGTAAAGCCAGAGAAATGGTACAACGTAAAACGGTAATGTCTATTGGTGGTTTACCTGGTAAATTATCTGACTGTTCTGAAACGGATCCAGCACAATGTGAAATTTTCTTAGTTGAGGGAGATTCCGCAGGTGGAACAGCAAAACAAGGTAGAGATAGAAACTTTCAAGCAATCTTACCATTACGTGGTAAGATTTTGAATGTGGAAAAAGCAATGCAACATAAAGTTTTTGAAAACGAAGAGATCAAAAACATGTTTACTGCTTTAGGTGTTTCTATTGGTACAGAAGAAGATCCAAGAGCTTTAAACTTATCTAAAGTTCGTTATCATAAAGTAGTTATTATGTGTGATGCCGATGTAGATGGATCGCATATTGCTACCTTAATATTAACATTCTTTTTTAGATATATGAGAGAAATGGTAGAGCAAGGTTATATTTACATTGCAACACCGCCATTATATTTAGTTAAAAAAGGACAAAAGAGAGAATACGCTTGGGATGACAATCAACGTGATGTTATAGCACAACAAATGGGCGGTTCTGTAAGTGTACAACGTTATAAAGGTCTTGGAGAGATGAACGCAGACCAACTTTGGGACACAACCATGAATCCAGAATTTAGAACTTTACGTAAAGTTGTTATAGACAATGCAACAGAAGCAGATAGAGTATTCTCTATGTTAATGGGAGATGAAGTTCCACCTCGTAGAGATTTTATAGAAAGAAATGCAAAATACGCAAATATAGACGTATAAAATTTCAACCTAAATAATTTTATGAAACACACATTTCTAATACTAGAAATGTGTGTTTTTTTTATGACCTTTTTTAATGAAATAATTCTTAAAATCAATTATTTAAAAAAAACAGAAACTACTTACTACTAATGAAAAACACCTTTTTTTCACCGTTTAAAAAGTTCATCAGCTATGATTATTGATATATTTTTATATTTTAGCCGTAAAACCAGTAAAATTTAACCAATTACAAACTAAAATATATTAAAAATGAGAAAAGGAATTTTAATTTTTATAGGTGTATTCGCCTTAACATTTAGCGCAAAAGCACAAGATGGTTTTGAAGAAATTATTCTAGGAGGACAAGAGGATTCTAAAAAGCTTCTTGAAGGTTATTTTGCTCCTGCAATGGAAGGCTTTATATCTTCAATGAATAATGGATGGGCTCACACCGCAGAAGTACATAAAGTTTTAGGATTCGATTTAACTATTGGAGCAAGTGGTGCTTTAGTTCCTTCTTCAAAAGAAATATTTAAGGTTACTGGACTAACACATAACGGAGGTTCTTATGAAGGACCTACTTTAATGGGAGAGAGCCAAGGAAATACATATACAATTGAAAAAGATGGACAAACAATCTCTGTAGAAATGCCTGGAGGTATTGCAGAAGACTTACCAGTAAGCGCTGTCCCTGCACCTACCCTACAATTAAACGTAGGTTTACCTTACAAATTTGAGGCAATGGTTCGTTATTTTCCAGAAACAGATTTTGGTGATGATGGAGGAAGTGCAAAAATGATTGGTTTAGGTTTAAAGAAAGAAATTACAAGCTGGTTTGGACCTTTAGACAAATTACCTCTACACGTTTCTTTACTTGCTTCCTACACTACTTTAAACGTAATATATGGCTTTGAAAATACTGACAATGAAGAACTTACTATAGAAAACGGAGCAGCAGAATTTGATTTAAAAGCTTTTAATGTACAAGCATTGGCTTCTTTAAACTTTCCTTTTATAAACGTATATGGAGGTATTGGTTATGGATCTGGAAACAGTGACTTTAAAATGAACGGAACCTACACTTATGACAAAGACGGCGCTAATGAAGAAGAATTAACGCCACCTGATTTAAAATTTTCTGCAGCAAGTTTTAAAACAACTCTTGGAGCAAGAATTAGCTTAGGTTTCTTTAAAATATTTGCAGATTACACCCTACAAGAATACAATACTGTTTCGGCAGGTATTGCATTTAGTATTAGATAGAAAAGCTCGAAATCCTTTTCGCAAAAAGACACCTTTTTAGGGTGTCTTTTTACTTTTAAAGAACTAAAATCTTAAGTAAATTTCGTATTTTTGTTAGAGTTAATATTTATTATAAATCTTAAAATTATATATATGAAAGTTTCAGTAGTAGGAGCAGGTGCAGTAGGAGCAAGTTGTGCAGAATACATCGCAATTAAAGATTTCGCAGCAGAAGTAGTTATTTTAGACATTAAAGAAGGTTTTGCAGAAGGGAAAGCAATGGACTTAATGCAAACTGCTTCTTTAAATGGTTTTGACACCAAAATAACAGGGAGTACAAATGATTATTCTAAAACAGCAAATTCTGATGTTTGTGTAATTACCTCTGGTATTCCTCGTAAACCAGGAATGACTCGTGAAGAATTAATTGGTATTAATGCAGGTATTGTAAAAACAGTTTCAGCTAACTTAATCGAACATTCTCCTAACACAATCATAATTGTAGTATCTAACCCAATGGATACAATGACTTACTTGGTTCACAAAACTACAAGTTTACCTAAAAACAAAATTATTGGAATGGGTGGTGCTTTAGACTCTGCTCGTTTTAAATACAGATTGGCAGAAGCTTTAGGAGCTCCTATTTCTGATGTTGACGGAATGGTTATTGGAGGTCACTCAGATAAAGGAATGGTACCATTAATAGGAAAAGCAGCTAGAAATAGTGTTGTTGTTTCAGAATTTTTATCTGAAGAACGTATGGATCAAGTTGTACAAGATACTAAAGTTGGTGGAGCAACCCTTACAGGTTTATTAGGTACTTCTGCTTGGTATGCTCCAGGTGCAGCAGTTTCTGCAATGGTTCAAGCAATTGCTTGTGATACTAAAAAAATATTCCCTTGTTCTGCTTTATTAGAAGGTGAATTTGGTTTAAGCGATTTATCAATTGGTGTACCTTGTGTATTAGGTGCTAACGGAATTGAAAAAATTGTTGAAATTAGCTTAACAGATGCTGAAAAAGCAAAATTAGCAGAATCTGCAGTTGGTGTAAAAGCAACTAACGGATTATTAGAATTATAAATCTATTAATAGATTTTATCTAACATATTATTTAATATTTAAAAGCCTTAAAGACATTTTCTTTGAGGCTTTTTTTATATTTCAATATTTATAAAACACAACTTTTATCAACAATAAAAAACACTTTAACTCCACTCCTATTGGTCTTAATATTTTCTCTAAAAGCACAATACTATACTTAATTCTAACAATCTTTATTATTGTCAAACTCCCAATAAGATGTAATTATAAAAGAACATCAACAAGCTATCTTCCTATAGATTTACAGAGAACCCGTATCTTCGCATTCTAATTATTGAAAAAGTGAAAAAGCAAACACATACTCTTTTAAAAAACATATACGGTTACGATAATTTTCGTCCTTTGCAAGAAGAAATCATAGACCGAACCATAGAAGGAAAAGATAGTTTTGTATTAATGCCAACAGGAGGAGGAAAATCTATTTGCTTCCAAATTCCTGCATTATTATTTGATGGAATTACAATTGTAGTTTCTCCGCTTATTTCATTAATGAAAGACCAAGTACAAGCTTTAAAAGCAAACGGAATAAAAGCCGATTTCTTTAACAGCTCTATTTCTACACAAGAAGAAAACGAAGTAATTAACAAAGCCATTAACGGAGAAATACAACTTTTATATTTATCACCAGAAAAATTAATAGCCGTTCGTAATACTTGGTTAAAACAACTAAACATAAAATTAGTAGCCATTGATGAAGCCCATTGCGTTAGTATGTGGGGACATGATTTTAGACCAGAATACACACAATTAAAAGTCTTTAGAAATTCATTACCAAAGGTTCCTTTTATGGCCTTAACCGCTACAGCGGATAAATCTGCTAGAAAAGATATTGAGAATCAATTAGGTTTAACAAATTCGAAACTATTTATTTCTTCTTTCGATAGAAAAAATTTAAGCATTGAAGTAAGAGGACAAGTTCAAAAAAAGAAAAAGCTACAAGAAATCACCAGTTTTATAAGAAGAAGAAAAGATGAAAGTGGTATTATCTATTGCTTAAGCAGAAAAAACACAGAAGAAGTTGCAAACTACCTTAAAAAAGAAGGACATTCTGTAGCGTTTTATCACGCAGGCATGAATCATGAAGAAAGAGAAAGCACACAAACAGATTTTATAAATGATGATATAAAAATAGTAGTTGCTACCATCGCATTCGGAATGGGAATTGACAAATCTAATGTTCGTTTTGTAATTCACTATAACTTACCAAAAAACCTTGAAGGCTATTACCAAGAAATAGGAAGAGCAGGAAGAGATGGATTGCCTTCAGAAACTGTTTTATACTACAATATGAGAGATTTTGTATTGTACAGTCAGTTTGCAGATGGAGGAGCAAATAGTGCCATGCAAAAAGAAAAATTAAATAGAATGCTTCAATTTGCAGAAGCAAAATCTTGTAGAAGAAAAATATTATTATCCTATTTTGGAGAACATCTTACTGAAAACTGTGGCAATTGTGATGTTTGCGAAAATCCTCCTAAAGATTTTGAAGGCACTGTTTTAACTCAAAAAGCACTTTCTGGAATTGCAAGAATGAAAGAAAAAGACGGAATTACCATGTTGATAAATGTGTTAAGAGGAAGTAATAATGCAGATATTCACACAAAACAATACTTCAATTTAAAAACCTACGGAATTGGTAAAGATGTTAGCTTTTTTGATTGGCGAGATTATGTAATTCAAATGGCAAATCAAGGGCTTATAGAAATAATGTATAGCGAAAATTCTGCCTTAAAAATATCACCAATTGGTTGGGAAGTTTTAAAAGGAGAGAAAACAATACGATTAACAACGCCTGTAAAGGTTGATGATAAAAAGAAAATTCAAAAAACAACAAAAACAATAACTGGAGGCGAATCTAATAACGATTTATTATCAGAACTTAAAAAAATAAGATACACTATTTCAAAGGAAGAAAAAATGCCCGCTTACATCATTTTTAATGACAAAACATTAAAATTAATGGCAAGTGTACTTCCTACAACAGAAAATGAATTTTTAGCAATTTCTGGAGTAGGTATGAACAAAATGGAAAAATATGGTGATGAGTTTATGAGTGTCATCCGCAAATTTAAAAGCGTAGCAAAACCCAGAAAAATTACAACGATACAAAAAACCTTTAATTTATATAATACAGGTTTAACCCCAACAGAGATCGCAGAAGAAAGAAGTTTATCTATTACCACGATCTACTCTCATTTATCTCAATTATACATGGAAGGAAAAAATGTTGATTTAGAAAAACTTGTTTCCCAAGAAGTTGTAGACAAAGTACGCGTTGCATTTAATGAATTAGAAAGAAAAATAGAATTGAAACCTATTTACGATAAGCTAAACGAAGAAGTATCTTATGGAGAAATAAGACTAAGTATTACACTCATCTTAAAAAATGAATAAAACCCATTATCATCAACAACCTAGGTATTTGCATCTTTCTTACAAATTAAAAAAAATGAACTTTACTCCTAGTACTTTTTTCATTGTCTCTCACCTTATAAATTCACCTGTAAAACAAGTAACTTTTATAATTAAATAAGATTATTTATTTCAGAAAAAGGAAGCAAACTTTTTTATATATTTGACACATGCATACAAAATGGTACATCTGTACTTTATTTTTATTATTTATTTGCTTTGGAGCATTTCAAGATCAGGTTTCTATACCAAATCAAGAAATTGCGCTAGAATTTTTTGATGCTAAAATTAACAAAAAAGATATTGAAAATACCATTGCAGAAGTAAAAGAAAAACTACTAAAAGTTGGTGTATCAAATATTATCATCAATAAAACAAAAAGCGGCACTTTAAAAATTTCTTATTACAGTGCTGATAATATTGATAATATTAAAAAAGAACTTGCTAAAGAGACTAAATTAGCTTTAAATAAAGATTCTGAAAAGGACAAAAAAAGCAAAAACTCTTCTAATTACAATATTGACATCTATGAATTAACGGATCAAACAGATATTTCTAATTTAGATGACAAGTTTATCTTTGAAATTAAGTATAACTCAGATAGATTTACAACATTAGATTATTCTGCTCTGGCAAAAAATGTTGAGCAATATAAAACAAATCAACTTTTTAAAACGGCTTACAAAGTCAATAAAAAGAATCCTTTTTCAAAGGATAGAACTTCATACAAAGAGCCAGAAGTTAGAGCTGGTCCAAAAAATAACATTAGCTAAAAAAGTATTCATTTACATTTTTTTCTACCTTCTTAAATTAATGAGTATCACACTCATAATCACAAAAAAACAATCAACAAAAATAATTGTCAGGTTATACGAGAAACTATATATTTGCTCGTTCTAAAAAAAAGTCGACAATAAAATAAAAAACATGCAAAACAAAGGACTTATTAAGTTATTCGCAATCCTTTTTGGATTAGTGAGTTTATATCAATTATCATTTACGTTTTTAGCCAATAAGGTTGAAGATGACGCAGTTAGTTATGCAGAAAGTAAAGGAACTGATACAGATGCAAGACAAAGAGCTACTTTTGAAAGAAAGTACTTAGATAGTGTTGCAAACAAAGACATTATTAATTTAGGTGTAACAACATATACTTATAATGATGTAAAAGACAAAGAAATGAATCTTGGTCTAGATTTAAAAGGTGGTATTAATGCTATTTTACAAGTATCTGTAAAAGAAGTTTTAAAAAGTTTATCTAACGATTCTAAAAACGTAGTTTTTAACCAGGCTTTAGAAGCGGCAGATGAAGCTCAAAAAAACAGTAATGCTACATACTTAGACTTATTTTTTCAAGAATTTGAAAAAGTTGCAGGAGATACTAAATTAAGTGATCCATCTATTTTTGGAACCAAAGCGTTAAGTGAAAAAATTACTTTTAATGAAGCCAATGCAACTGTTAAAGCAACATTACAAGAAGAAATTAACAGTTCTATTGGTACTGCTTTTGAAGTATTAAGAAGTAGAATTGATAAATTTGGTGTTACACAACCTAACATTCAAAGAATTGGAAATTCTGGAAGAATTCAAATTGAATTACCAGGAGCAAAAGATATTGAGCGTGTAACTAGATTAATTACTAGTAAAGCAGAATTACAATTTTGGGAAGTATATACCAATGCAGAAGTTCAGAATTTCTTTTTTACAGCAAATAGTAAAGTTGCAGAAATTTTAAAAGACAACACCGTTTTAGAAAAAGCAATCGATTCTACTAAAAAAGATGATATTGATGATTTATTAGGTGAAACAAAAGATTCTACAGACGTAAATCAAAAAAACCTTTTTACGTATTTATATCCTAATGTAGCACAATCTCAACAACAAATGAGCTCTTTAGTTGCTCAGGCTAGAGTTTTAGATACTGCTACTGTAAATAGTTTATTAAAAAGAAAAGAAGTTAGAGCTTTATTGCCAAATGAATTAAAATACGTTAAATTCTTATGGGACTATAAAGCGAACAAAGGTGTAGACGGAACAGAATTAATAGGATTATATGCTATTAAAGGAAACCGTAACGATAGAGCTACAATTGAAGGTGATGTAATTTTAGATGCTTCTCAAGTATTTGACCAATTAAACAAACCAGAGGTTAGTATGACTATGAATAGTTCTGGTACTAAACAATGGGCTAAAATGACTACAGACAACCAAGGTAAATTTGTAGCTGTTGTTTTAGACAACTATGTGTATACGGCTCCTTCTGTAAACACACCAATTACAGGTGGTAGAACTTCTATTTCAGGAGGGACTATGACGATTTCTGAAGCTGAAGACATTTCTACTGTACTAAAAGCAGGTAAATTACCAGCTGCTGCAAGAATTATTCAGGCAGAGGTTGTAGGACCATCTTTAGGTCAAGAATCTATAGATCACAGTATTCAGTCATTTGGTTTAGCTATTTTCTTAGTATTAGTTTGGATGATTTTATACTATGGTAAAGCAGGTTTATATGCAGATATTGCCTTAGCAGTAAACATCTTATTTATCTTCGGAATTTTAGCTTCTTTCAACGCTGTGTTAACATTGCCTGGTATTGCGGGTATTATCTTAACCATTGGTATGTCTGTAGATGCAAACGTTATTATCTTTGAGAGGATTAAAGAAAGTTTATCAATTAAAAAAGGATTAAAACAATCTGTAGAAGAAGGTTTCTCTATTAAAGGAGCTTTATCTGCAATTATAGATGCAAATATTACTACCCTTTTAACAGGTGTTATTTTATATGTTTTTGGAACAGGACCAATTAAAGGTTTTGCATTAACATTAATGATTGGTATTGCTACTTCTTTATTTACTGCTGTATTTATTACACGTTTATTAATTGACAGAGCTGTTGAAAAAGATGGTAGCTTAACTTTTAACACTTCTATTTCTAAAGGATGGTTCCAAAATATTAATGTAGAGTTCTTAAAGAAACGTAAAATTGCATACTTCGTTTCTGGAGCTGTAATTGTTGCCGGAATTATCTCTATATTCTCTATCGGATTAAAACAAGGGGTAGATTTTAAAGGAGGACGTTCTTATGTTGTTCGTTTCGATCAAACAATGAACGCAACTGATGTTGCATCAACTTTAAAAGACGCTTTTGGTACTGCTCCAGAAGTAAAAACGTATGGATCTGACCGTCAATTAAAAATAACAACAGTTTATAAAATTGATGAAGAAGGACAAGATGTAGATGACCAAGTTCAAAATGCATTATTTACAGGATTAAAATCGTATTTAGGTACAACTTCTTACGAAGACTTTAAACCAGGATTTGAAAAAGAAGGATCTGGTGTAATGAGCTACATGAAAGTAGAACCAACCATTGCAGATGATATTAAAACATCAGCATTGTATGCCGTTCTAGGATCTTTATTAGTAGTTTTCTTATACATATTATTACGTTTTAGAAAGGTATCTTTCTCTATTGGAGCTGTAGTTGCAGTTTTCCATGACGTTTTAATAGTATTAAGTGTATTCTCTATTACGTACAGCTTTATGCCTTTTGATATGGAAATAGGTCAATCTTTTATTGCTGCAATTCTAACGGTGGTCGGATACTCACTGAATGATACGGTGGTTATTTTTGATAGAATTAGAGAATTTACAGGTACACATCCAAACTGGAAATACAGTGAAGTTGTAGACAAAGCATTAAGCTCTACATTAGGAAGAACAATAAACACCTCTTTAACAACATTATTAGTAATGTTAGCAATCTTCTTATTTGGAGGAGATTCTATTAAAGGATTTATGTTTGCCTTAATTATTGGTGTAGTAGTTGGTACATATTCATCATTATTTGTGGCAACACCAATTATGTTTGACACTTCTAAAAAAGAAGAAAAAAATAATTAAAATTATTTTAAGAGATATTAAAACCGTTTTTAATTTGTGACTATCAGATTAAAAACGGTTTTTTCATTCAACATATAGTTATTAAATTTGCAATCTAATGAGTATTATAAAACTTCAAGACTTACACTTTAAACCTTATATAGATCAGGAAGAAATTGCCGCTATTGTAAAATATTTAGCAATTCAAGTAAAAGCAGATTTGCCTAAAGGCGAAATTCCTCTTTTTGTAGGTATTTTAAATGGATGTTTTCTATTTGCTGCAGATTTTATTAGAGAATTTAACGGAAACTGCGAAGTTTCATTTGTAAAATTAGCTTCCTATAACGGAACCTCATCTACAGACAACGTAAAAGAACTAGTAGGTATAAATGAAGACTTAACAGGAAGAACTGTAATTATATTAGAGGATATTATTGATACAGGAAATACACTTCAAGAAATTTATAATATCTTTAGAGATAAAAACGTAAAACAACTAAGAATTGCTACGTTATTTTTTAAACCAGATGTATTTAAAAAAGAATTACCAATAGATTATATCGGAAAAAGTATTGAAGATAAATTTATTGTTGGTTACGGATTAGATTACAATGGTTTGGGTAGAAATTACCCAGCAATTTATCAATTATCAACACAACCCAAAATGAAAAACATTGTATTATTTGGCCCTCCAGGAGCAGGAAAAGGAACACAAGCAGAATTTTTAAAAGACATGTACAACTTGGTACATATCTCTACCGGAGATGTATTCCGTTTCAATATTAAAAATCAAACGGAATTAGGGCTATTAGCTAAAAAATATATGGATGAAGGAGATTTAGTTCCGGATGAAGTAACAATTAACATGCTAAAAGCAGAAGTAGAAAAAAATGCAGATGCTAATGGGTTTATTTTTGATGGTTTTCCAAGAACAGAATCACAAGCGAAAGCTTTAGATCTATTCTTAGCAGAAAAAGGAGAACAAATAAACGGTATGGTTGCTTTAGAAGTGCCAGAAGATGCTTTAGTAAAGCGTTTATTAGAAAGAGGAAAAACAAGTGGTAGAACAGACGATACTGATGAAAGTAAAATTAGAAATCGTTTTAACGAGTACAACACAAAAACAGCTATTTTAAAGGATTATTTTGATGCCCAAAATAAATACTACGGAATTAATGGTGTAGGATCTATAGACGATATTACACAACGCATTGCTACCGTATTTGATACTTTATAAATCGTTTAACTGTTAAATTGTGTAAAACTTTAATAGGTAAAGTAAAAATTAATTACACGCTTAAACAACAATTATGACTGAAGGAAATTTTGTCGATTACATAAAAATCTATGCTTCTTCTGGTAAAGGAGGCCAAGGTTCTATGCACTTGCATAGAGAGAAGTATATTACCAAAGGTGGTCCAGATGGTGGAGATGGTGGACGTGGAGGACACATTATTTTACGTGGTGATAAAAATATGTGGACATTATTCCACCTAAAGTTTAAACGTCATTTTAGAGCCGAAGGTGGTGGTGGTGGTAGTGCTAGTAGAAGTACTGGGCACGATGCAGAAGACATTTATATAGATGTGCCTTTAGGTACCATTATAAAAGATGCCGATACAGATGAAATAATTGTAGAAGTTACAGAACACGAAAAAGAAGTAGTTTTATTACGTGGTGGAAAAGGTGGCCTTGGAAACTGGCATTTTAAATCATCTACAAATCAAACCCCAAGATATTCTCAACCAGGAATGGATGGTGCTGATGGTTGGTTTAGAATGGAATTAAAATTATTAGCAGATGTTGGTTTAGTAGGTTTCCCTAATGCAGGAAAATCTACTTTGTTATCTGTTTTAACTTCTGCAAAACCAAAAATTGCAGATTATGCTTTTACAACGTTAAAACCTAACTTAGGGATTGTAGAACATAGAAATCATCAAACATTTGTAATTGCAGATATCCCTGGAATTATAGAAGGTGCTGCAGAAGGAAAAGGATTAGGTCATCGTTTTTTACGTCATATAGAACGTAATTCAGCTTTGTTATTCTTAGTTCCTGCAGATAGTGATGACATTAACAAAGAATACGAAATTCTTTTAAATGAGCTAAAAAAACACAATCCAGAATTATTAGATAAAGACAGATTATTGGCTATCTCTAAAACAGATATGTTAGATGATGAATTACAAGCAGAAATAAAAGCAGATTTACCAAAAGGTGTAGAAGCTATATTTATATCATCTGTAGCAGAAATTGGTCTACAAGAATTGAAAGACAAGCTTTGGAAAATGCTAAATTAAACTGTATAATACCAATTTTTTCTTTTTTTAGATTCTAAACTTAGAATATACATATAGATGAAAGGTTATAATTATTGCAAAAGCATAAATTATAACCTTTTTTTTATTGTAAAGTTAAAAAAGAATAATAGTTTACTTAATACTTACAGAAAACAAAAAGAACCTTTTTATATATAAAAAGGTTCTTTTTTAAATAAAAATTATAAATTTTTATTACTTAAAATAATGAGCATTATATTAGTTAATAAAATCATACCATTGCGCAAGCATTGTAGTATCATCTACAGGAATTATACCTAATGTATTTTGTACAGCATTTAAATCTATCATTTTTTGTACATAAAAACCACTATCTCTAAAAAGAAATTCTAGCATTGGTAATGCTCCACTTCTTCTAACAGTTGCTACAGGTAAAGTTTCTGTAAGCTTAATAATATTATTGCCATTAGCAGCTTCTGTTACAGTATAGGTAAAAGGAAAACGCAAGCTAAAAGATCTTCCACTTGAAAAATAACGAATTTCTACATAAGGGTCTGTCTCTAAATTATATATATAAACACGATCTATAGTTCTACCACTCTGTGTATCTGTAAAATGCTGCTCCCAGTCTTTATAAAAATTAATAAATCGTTGACTTGATAAATCACTATCTGCAAATCTTGTTCTATACAAACGTAAGCTATTATTGCCTCTAGACTCGTTACCGAAATCATAAAAAGGTAATAAAAAATTTAACTCATCAGCATAATTTAAAGTCATTTTAACACCATCAACCTCCGCTACAAACTCATCCTTTTCTACATTATAAACAAACTCGTCTAAAGTTACATTGTCTATTTCTACTGCAGGACTAACACTAAAACCAGTAGGTGTAGGTGCAATACCAAATTTAAAATCTGTTATTGTAGCATCTTTACTTATTGCTGTAACTGTTGCAAATCTTCTAGCCTCATTAAAAGAAAAACCATATAAAGTAGTTTTACCACCACTTTCTAAAGTTAAATTTCTAAAAACAGATTTTAATGGGTCTATTGGAATATTCGATGCTAACATTGACCTATTTTGAGTTATTAAACTAGTCCAGTCTTCTTTAGATGCTCTAGAAAAACGAATGATAATATCTCTGTCTCTATTAGATTTAAAAAGAATATCTTCTCCGTCTGTTTTAAAGTATAAAAACTCAAAACTACCTTTATATCCTTGTCCTCTAAGATCTTCGTCTGGAGAATTATTTGAATCTGATAGCTCATGAATTACATTTTTTGTTGTAAAAGTAAGCTTAATAGTAGACCCCAATGTAATATCATACAAACTAGCTGTAGAAACATCTGGTGTACCAAAATCAGAATCCATAATTACTTCAGAATCGCTAATAAAATCGAATAAAAAAGTAAAACCACCTAATTCTGTATCATCTGTAAAATAAGTTGTTTTCCAACCGTTTTCTGAACTTTGTAAAGATGTTTTTAACGCTGCAATACTCTTTTCTATTCTAACTGTTGGTACATCATCAAACAACAGTTCTGGGTCGCTATTATCTTGACAGCTGTTAAACACTAAAAGACAAAGAGCCAAAATTAATGGGTATCTATTTATTTTAAAATTTTTCATGTTCTTATTTATTTTATTGCTTCTAAAATATTATCTGTAGCTAATTTTTGCAATTCATATAAATCTATATTAAAAGATTTCTTGAAATATTCTGCAACAATTGCCTCTTTTGCTTTTATAAGCGCAATAGCATTATCTGCTTGCGGAGTTGCTGTTACAGTTGCGGCTTGTGTTGCAGCATCTTTTTCTGCTTGCGAAGCACTACTACCTAAATTATCTAAGGCATTAGAAACAGCATTAGAAATAATTCTACTCTTAATATTGTCTATAAGTTCTTGATATTCTGTAGCATTATTAGTAAGCATGGTTTCTACCATTTCTGCAAAATCTTCATTCTCATTTAACCTCGCATAATCGGTAATAAAACCAAGACTGTTTGCAATATCAAACCTTTCTTGTTCATTTGCAGGGTTAAACCATTGTGCTGTATAACCTCCTGGTGTTATTTGTTTAAATGCCTCTTCATCATAACGTATTTGCTGATTTAAAATATGTGTATATTCATGCTGTATCGTTCTAATAAATTCTACAACACCACTTTTACTTTTTACATCTACTAAATCCGTTTCAAATAAAACAATGTTTTTTCCTCCTTCAGCAAAACCTAAAGTTCTTGTTCCACTAGCATTTAAATTTATACCACCAACTAAAACCATTTCTCTTGGTGCAATATTTTTTACAAAATCTTCACCACCTAACTCCGTGTAGGTATCAATCCAAACTTTTTTAACTACTTCCATAACAGGAACTACTTTATTTAAAGTTGGTGGAAATAAATATCTATTTAAATCTACCCTACCTTCATCCCATTGGTAGTTTACATCAATATTAAATGGATTGGTAAAGTTTTCTCTTAACCACAGATCTGTAGTATTTAAATTTGGTGTTTGAGTATTTAAATTACTTTCTGTTAATGCCTCTTCTTGTTGATTACAAGCAGTTATAACTCCTAAAAATAGTACTGTAATGTATATATATAATTTTCTCATAATTATCTAGGATTTGGTGTTAATCCAAAGTTTATTGCAGACTCTGGTATTTGTAATTGTTTTCTTAAATCTTCTTTAGCCAACGCTATATCTATATCGTCTTTTCTGTAATATCTTTCTATAGCTATATTAAATCTTCTTACATCAAACCATCTTATTCCTTCGTGATAAAATTCTTTTTGTCTGAATTTTAAGATTGCATTGATAAAAGAAAGTTGTTTATCATCTTTAAAAGTATAAAAAGGGGTTAACTCATCTTTTGTTACAGGAAACATGTTAACTACCATTTCTTCAGTTAAAACATCAGAACCGCTATCATGTCCTTCAGTTTTCTTTGATAAAAAATCATTTAAATCTTTTAAACAGTTTGCATAATCTTCTTGCATTGCGTAAGCTTCTGCTCTATTTAAAAGTGCTTCATCATAACCAAATAAAACCTGGCTTGTAAAACCTCTACCAGTACCTGCAGATTGATTTGTTATTTTAAAATACTCATCAAATTTAGGTAAATTAAAACCTTCTACAGAACCAAAAATATCATAAGCCCAACCTTTACCAAAAGGATTGTCTGCCTCAAATATTGCATCAGAATTTAAATTTGATAATCCATAGTTAGTTCTCCAAAAATTTCTTGCCCACCAAGACATTGTAGAGCTTACAAGAATATTTGAATCTTCTAAAGAATTACTATATTGAAGTGTTCTTTGTGAATAAGATAAATTTTGATATGCAAGTAAATCTCTTATTTGCGATTTAGGATTGGTAAGAATTTTATTGGCATAAGAAATAACCTCAGCCCAATCTCCTTTATATTGATAAAACCTAGCAGCGAAGGCATTTGCAGCTGCTTTAGAAAAATGAAATTTAGCATTTTTTTCTCTATCTTGTATTAAATCCATTCCCTCTAATAAATCTTTCTCTACCAAATCGTACACTTCTGCAACTGTATTTCTAGTATAACTTTGTATTAAAGCCGTTTCTGGTTCTGTTACATAAGGGATCCCTAAATCTGATTCTGAAGTAGAAGGATTGTAATGTTTACCCCAAAAATTAACCAACATAAAATGTGCATACGCTCTTGCTAACAAAGCTTCTCCTTTTTGTGCATCTAAATTAGATTGACCTTCTAATTCTTTTATAGAAGCTAATGCTTGGTTAGCTTGTGCAATTGCAGCATAAGTATTAGACCAAAAAAATGTTGGTGTGTCTTGGTCGTCATCTAAACTGGTATTCCAAGTAAACATTTGTTCTCCAAGAAAAACATTTATATAACTTCTTATATTTGATCTAGAAGTAGCATTGTCTGACATTAATTCTGCCATTAATTGATAGTTTCCTTCTGAATAAGCACCGGTAATTAAACCACTTATTTTTTCTGGAGAATCTATTTCTGCTCTATTATCTGGTAGTTCAGATAAATAATCATCACAACTAATTATTAAAAATAAAAATATAATTGTGGTTATTTTTAAAATATTTGTCTGTATTTTTTTCATTATAATATATTTTATAGTCCAATATTTAAAGACATTGTAAATTGTCTAGTTATAGGTAAAGCAACACCACCTGTGCCATAAAATTCTGGATCTTGCCCATTTAATTTATCATCTGAATACAATAAAAACAGGTTAGTTCCTTGAAATTTTACTTTTAAATGAGAAAGACTTAATTTATCCAATACATCTTTATTAAAACTATATCCTAAAGAAATACTTTTCATTCTTAAGAAATCTCCATCTGCAACTCTTGCATCAGAAAAATTATAAGCGTTATAAGCTCTAGATAAATCGCTACTGTCATAAATATTATTATCTCTAACATCTATAACTTTAGGAATATTGGTTATGTTTTCATCACCAGGTAAAAGCCATCTATTTACACTACTTTTTGTAAATACATTTGTACCAGAATAAAAGTTGTCTAAAGCAGGGTTTAATCTTACAACATTACCACCAGACCCTGTGATTAACATATTTAAATCCCAGTTTTTATATTTAAAAGAATTAGAAATACCACCTGCTATGTTTGGCAACACAGAACCGTTATAAACTAAATAATCTGTAATATTAAAACTGTCTTGAAAATTTACATCGGTAACAGGGTTGTCTCCTTCTGGTAAAACAAATGTTGGAATACCGTCTGAATTTAATCCATCAAATTGAAAAGAGAACAAAGAATTATTTGGATACCCTTCTAACTGGCCTCCTTGTAAACCAACAACATCTATTACTCTAGGTGTATTTTGAAGTTTTGTTATTTTTTGATCGAAAAAAGAGAAATTGAAAGAAGAAGTCCAGCTAAAATTATCTGTTTTTACGTTTGTTGATGTTAAAGCAAATTCGACACCTTTTTGAGTTGTATCAGAATTATTTCCTCTTTTAACAAATTCACCTCCAATACCAGAAGTTCTTACAAAATCTATATTATCAAAAATATCTCTTTTATACACATCTGCTGTAAACTGAATTCTATTATTAAATAAACCTAAGTCTACACCAATATTTAATTCGTTTTGTTTTTCCCAAGTTAATTCTGAGTTTTCTAAATCTTGAATATCTAAATATGTTTCTCTTTCCGTTGGCGTTAACCTATCTGTAATTTCACTTCTAAAAATAGCCAAAGAGTTGGTAGCAGGACCAGGAGAAGCACTTAAACCATATGAAGCTCTAAATTGTAAATTATTAATAACGTCTGATTTTTGTATAAAATTCTCTTCAGTTGCATTCCATTTTGCACTTACAGTACCTGTAGGCAACCATCTAGACTTGGTACTTTTACCTTGTCTGTTAGAACCATCATACCTTCCTGTTAAAGAAAAAACATATTTATTATTGTAGGTATAAGTAGTTCTACCAAAGAAAGCTACTGTTCTTTCTCTATCTCTACCTAAACCAAAATAGTTTCCTCCTTCTGCAATTACTTTTTCTAATAATCTAGCATCTGTAAATGGTACAAATCCATTTTCATATTGCAAACCATAACCCGTAAAATTTTCGTTATTTCTATCTACGTATCTTAATTCTTGACCTAATAAAGCATTAAAATCATGTTTTTCATTAAACTCTTTTTTTAACTGAAAACTATTTCTAACATAATAAGAGGTTAAACTGTTATCAAATTTACGATACAAACCGCCTTCTGGAAAAACAGGAATAGGAATTGCATCTAAATTATTTGGGTCTCTATATAAAAAGATATTTGCATTTGCTATTACACTTGTTTCATCGGCATTATAGGCTCTAACAACATTAGAGTTTTCTCTAATTTGATGTTCTCTAACACTATTTACATATCTAGCTGATGCGTTTAAATCGTATGTAATATTATCTGATATTTTATAAGAAGCATCTAATTGAAAACGAATATCTTTTACATCTAAATCTAATGTATTGTTTTCTAATTCTTCTAAGATATTAAATGCTGCCCAATTATTTGTGTAGTATTCTAAATTACCATCATTATCTCTTGGTCTTAAAGCTCTAGAAGTATTTAATGCGTAACTAAATGGATTGATATCAAAATTTCTACTAAACTGACCGTCTACAACATTGGCTTCTCTATTAAAAGAACCTGGTGCTTTTTGATTTCTAACAGAGGCAACTGTAGCAATTGATAAATTAAACTTATCTGAAAAATAAAATGTATTCTTTAAATTAGTTGTTATTCTAGATACTTTATCTGCAACAGACCACCCTGGATCGTGTAAAAAACCAATAGACGCATAAAAAGAATTGTTTTCTCCACCTCCTGTAAAGTTTAGCGTATGATTTTGCATTAAAGATTGTCTAAACAATTTTTTAAACCAATTGGTATTTGCCAACTCATAATCCTTTAAAAAAGCACTTCTTCCTTCTGCTGTATTTGGCACCCCAAAACCACCATTAGAATAGCTGTTAATTTTCTTTTCTAAAATACCGTAAACTCCAGAAAATCTAGAATTACCAACATCTGGTAATCTTAAATAACCTTGACTTCTTAAGCCTTCTAAAACACCAATAGTTTCTTTAGAATCTAAAATATCGTATTGAGAATATGATGGAATATCTCTTACCGTTTGCTCTAGCGTATAACTTACTTTTAAAGGGCTCTCTCTTTTACCACTTTTTGTAGTTATAACTACAACTCCGTTTCTTGCTCTTGCACCATAAATAGAGGTTGCAGAAGCATCTTTTAATATATCTATTTTCTCTATATCTGTAGCATTTACACCAGCTATAGAAGAACTAATTAAAGTAGAAGCATCCCCAGAAGTTAAGGCATCTAAATCTTGCTCTACAATATCTTCTTGCACCACACCATCTATTACGTATAATGGATTATTGTTACCAAAAACAGAAGAAGAACCTCTAATTGTAATTTGAGGTGCTGCCCCAAAAGTTCCTGTAATATTCTGTACAACAACACCGGCTACTTTACCTTCTAACATTCTACTTACATCATTTATACCATCAATTTTTAAATCTGCCGACTTAATTGTTGTTGCTGCACCTGTAAAACTTTTCTTGTTAATTTTATCGTAACCTGTTGTGATGACGATTTCTGCTAAGTTTTCTGATGATTCTTGTAAGGTTACCTTAATTACAAACAAACTACCAACCACAACTTCTTTAGATTGAAAACCTAAAGATTGAAATACCAAAACATCTCCTTTAGAAGCGGCTATAGAAAACTGCCCATCAAAATCTGTAGCAGTACCAACACCTGTTCCTTTTACACGCACAGACGCCCCTATAACAGGCATATCATTATTATCAACTAAAACACCAGAAACTTTTTGTTGCACTGGCATCTTCTTTAATAATATTGATCCATTTTTATTAAATTGATAAACTACATTACTTGCATGTAGACTTTTATCTAAAAGATCTTTTACAATAATAACACCTTTATGTAAGCTTACTTTAGGCAGCTTTTTAAAGATACTATTTTCGTAAACAAACGTATAATCTGTTTGTTTTTTAATTAAATCAAAAACCTCTTCTACAGATATAATTTTATCTGTATCAATTTTAATTTTTGCATTTTGAGACACTCCTTCGCTTGGTACAAATGCAAACGAAATTGCGCAGAATAAGTATATGAATGTTTTCATAATAGTTGTTAATAGCTTTTTTCGAAACAGAAAAAAGTCTCCAGTAAATTTAATTTCCATAAATTTGTTAAGTGTTTAATTATTAATAAGCATGAACCTAAGGAATTGTGGTTTTAATATTGTGAGAGATAGGCAAACCACGTTCCTTTTTATTTTCTAAATTTAATTTTTTTATTATTTATTTCATAAGTAATATCTGTTGTATTTATAATTGCATCTAAGACAGATTTTATATCTTGCTTTTTACTTAAAACTCCATTAAATCTTAAATCTTCTATTTTGTCATTTTCAAAAGAGATGTTAACATCATAACATCTAGAAAGTATTTTTGTAATTTCTAACAAAGAAGTATTCTCAAAATTAAAATACCCATTTACCCAATAAATTTTATCTTTTGCATCTACGTACTTCTTTTGCATTTCTAATGTTAAGATATTTAAAGTTATCTCTTGATTAGATTCTAAATACATTTTATGGTTTTTATTATTTTCTACAACTACCTTACCTTCTATTAATGTAGTAGTTATTAAATGATCATCTGGATATGCTTTTACATTAAAGTGGGTACCTAAAACAGATACTTTCTGTAAAGAATTTAAAACATTAAAACAATCTCCAAAATTATTTTCACTTGATGAAACTTCAAAATAAGCTTCTCCATAAATTAATTCTACGTTTCTTGGTTGTCCTTTTATAAAGCTGACAGGATACTTAAGCTTAGATTCTGAATTTAACCACACTTTTGTTCCGTCTGCCAAGGTTAAAGAAAATTCTCCTCCTTTTTTTGTTGTTAGGTAGTTGTAGATAATTTCAGGTTGATTTGCAACTTCTTCAGATTGCTTTGTAACTGGCTTTTTATACGCAATGCTTTTATCTTCACTTTTAAAAAGTGAATTTTCTATTTTATGATCTTTAGAAAGAAGTATTTCCTCTCCATTTTCTAAAGTTAGTATTGCTTTATTACTATAACCTGTATCGGTAATTATTACTGAAGTATTTACTTTTTTATTTATAGGATTAAATAAATAAGATATTGAAAACAATAATGCTATTGAAGCTGCTGCCGCGTAATATTTCCAAATTGTTTTTTTTGTAATTTTTGTTTTACTCTTAATTACTTTCCAATTCTTTTCTTTATCAAAAAGGTATTTTTCAGAATTCTTGTTTTCTTGCACACTTTTAAAATACGCTCTATGTTTTTCAGACTCTGAATACCATGCATCAAACGCTACCTTTTCCTCCTCAGAAAGCGTATTGTTTATCTTTTTTATTATTAAGAGAAATTCCATTTTAAAAATGTCTTTTTTAAGTGTAATTATAATTTGTAATTAAATACTATACACTATAGACAACATGAAACTAAAAAAGGGTGACAAAAAAAGCAATAATTTTTAAATAAAATTTAAATTAAATCAACAATAAGGCAAAAACATTGATGAATATTAACCAAAAAAGCAAAATCACTAAAGAATCATTAATCCTAATTTTCGCTCTCTTTAACTGTGTTTTAACCGTATTTAGAGAAATATTTAGCTCTTCTGCAATCTCATTATACTTATAATCCTCTATAAATTTTAATTTAAAAATTTTTTGCATTTTTAAAGGCATCTCATCTACAATTGCTAAAACCTTTAAATAAAGAGTATTGTTCTCTTCTGTAAAATTAAGTATTTCTACACGATCAATTAAAGACCTACTATATTCTATATAATCTTGGTTATCGGTAATTTTTATAGATTTTAAATGATTCAAACACCTATTTTTTACCATCACAAATAAGTAAGCTTTTAGTGATGTTTTAATCTCCATTTTTTCTGAGTGTTCCCATATATAAACAAATACTTCTTGAACAACATCTTCACTAACTGAAAAATCGGATACATATCTATTTGCAAAAATCACTAAATCTTGAAAAAATAAATCGTAACATTTTTCAAAAGCGACAGTATCTTTCTTTTTTATTTGCGCTATTAAAAAATGGTTATTCATAAAAACTATACTATTTTACTTATTTCTAAAAATACTTTTAACTTACAAAACAATCGTAAATTCTTCTTTTAAAGAGAAAAGAAAGTTAAAACTATTTTTGTTAGCCGTAAATATAAAACATTAAATACAAATTAATTTAATGTTACCATAATTATCATTTTGTAAAGTAATTATTACGAAACCATTACATTTACTATATAAAAATCGATTAAAAAATAAATTATGCGCAGAAAAAAAGGCATATCAGCAAAATAATATTAGCTTTAAAATATAGTTATTAGACTCTTTAATAAAAAAATTAAAAAGTTAAATAATAGGCAGTAAATTATATATATTTTATTCTTTTAATTGAATTCTAATCGGCAACCTATATTTTGTAGTAACAGGAATGCCTCTTTTATTTGCAGGATAAATTTTTGGTAGTTTTTCTACACTAGCCTTAAGTAAACTGTCTAGTTTAGGTAATTCTTTTTTTATAGTATCTGAAGATTGAATAGCATCTAATCTAAAAATTCCATCAGAATTAATAATTACATCTACATAGATAATTTCATCAATAGAATCTTTAATCGATAATTCTAGCTTCTGTAACTCCGCCCCTATTTTCTGATGAATGGTTATTCTAAAACAATCCATTTTTTCTTGTTTATCAATAATAGCATCACAAGCCTTAAAAGAAGGAAAAGTATCTACAGAAGAAAAATCTACAATAGTGTCTAAATCTGATGTGTTTTTAACCTTTGGAGGGCAAAATAAATCACACGAAGTGATAAAAACCAACATTATTAAAAAAGATAAACCCTTTAAAAACATACTTTTATTTAGAGTGTGAATTTACAAAACTTTAACGACTTTTTATTCCAACTTTTCACCTCTTAAAAAATAGCCTTTTTTGATGTCTAAAATTCGTTTTTTTACGAATTTAGCCATTATTGTGTCTCTACTTTCAAAACGTTCTAAAAACCTTACATACTTTTTATATCCAATCGATTTGTCTTTATAATAATCATCAGATAATTTAGCTACTTGATACAATGCTTTGTAATTATTTCTATTTTCCGAAAACGCTTTATCGAAATAAAAAATTGCTTCTTTAGGTTTCTTTAACTCATAATTCACAGTTCCTAAACCATAATATTCTTCATCTCTTTTATCTTTCCCTATAAAAGTCGCCATTCTGTAATACGTAGCAGCAATTAAATATTTCTTTTGTTTTGATGCTATATGACCACGATATGTAAACGCTTTATAATTTTCTCCATCCATAGAAAATAGTTTTTTAAAATAGATATCTGCTTTGTCTAAACTATCTAAATTGTAATAAGTTCTCCCCAACATAGAAGTCGGAAATGTATCATTTTTAGAAATAGCATCTAATTTTAATAAAAACGGAATTGCTTCTACATATTTCTTATCTCTATATAATTGATTTACTTTCAACTTATTTAAAGCAATATGATTGCTATCCAACTCAAGTCCTTTTTTTACAAATATTTGAGTAGAATCAATTTCTTTTAATTTATTAAAACTAGTTGCCAATCTTAAAACAGCATTAAAATGAGTAGCATCTTTAGCGTACGTATCTAAAAAACTGTTTATCATTCTATTTCTATCATTTTTTAGAGCATACCCAATCCCTAATTGATATGAATAATGCGCATTTAAAGGATTTTCTTTTATCAATTCTTTAAATATAATAATTGCTTTATCTCCTTTCTTTGCTGATAAATACAACTTACCTAACTGATATTTTAAAACTAAGTTTAAAGAATCTTTTGCTACAATTTCTTCATAAATTTCAACAGCCTTATTCGTATTTTTAATTCTTTGATAGGCTTTTGCTAATTTTAATTTTGCTTGGTAATCTGCTTTAAAAACCAATGCTTTTTCTAAAAACTCTATCGTTTTGTTATAATTATCGATAGATTCATAAATAATAGCTGTTTTATAATTTGATAAAAAGGAAGGACTTTCTATTTTATCTAACTCCATTAAAGCTATTTTATATCGACCAATTTCAAATAAACTATCTACTTTAGAAAAAGCCGGAGTTTGCGCCCCGACTTTAACAATTACAAATAAAAATACAAGTACAATGTTCTTTTTCATAAACTTATTATTCAATTACTATTGTAAATGGAATGGAATATTTTACACCCACCGTTTTACCGTCTTGTTCGCCAGGTGCTACTTTCGGCAACATATTCATAACTCTAATCACTTCTTCTTTAATATCTGGGTGTGGAGCTCTTGAATCTACATCTACAACATTACCTTCTTTATCTATTCTAAAACCAATAAACACTCTCTTTTTACCTGATTCTAAACCAAGAGTATTTGGTAATTCACTATTGAAGTTTTTAATAAAATGTTTTTGCACCATTTTTGAGAAACAAGCTTTATCTCCAGGCTCACAACCTGGAAAAGTTGGTGCTTTATCTATGATCATAAATGAAACAGAACCGTCTGGAGAAATATTATTTTTAGTATCTCTTTTATATCTAGCAAGTTTAGATGAAATCTCTAACTGTTTATTTTTAACACTTAACGAATCTCTTAATTGTTGATTTTCTACCTTTAACAATTCTATTTCAGATTCTTTTGTACTATCATTAGATACACAAGAAGTATAAAATAACATACTCGCCAATACCGGAATTAGTAACAAATACTTTAACTGATTCATTTTTTTTGATTGTTTCTTTTTCATCATAATAATTCTTTTTTTAATTAAGGTTTTTTTATAAAATTGATTTACAAAGGCAATGTTTTCAACTTGAAAAAAGTTGGATAGCAAATTATTGATATAAATTTCTTTTGTTTCAGACTTTGCAGCTACTTCGTCAGAAATATACTCGTGAATGAGTGTTATTCTCTTTTGATAAATAAAAATCATTGGGTTAAACCACATCATGATTTTTAAAAATTCGAAGAATAATAAATCTAAAGAATGCTTTTGATTACTATGCACTAGTTCATGTGCTATAATTTGTGTTTGTTGAGAAATTGGAATTTCTTTCCCTAAAAAAATAAAGTTGAAAAAAGAAAATGCCTTGGTTTGATTCGGTATTAAAACTAAAGTGTGATTCGCTTTTTTTACAACTTCGCTTTTTCTAATTAGGTTTGTTATTTTAAACAATTTTATTAAAAAAAGTATCAAAAAAAGACTGAAACCAAACCAAAATAACAGGTGTACATAATTTATAGATTGATACAAACTCGTTTCTTGAAAAACATCCTGAATTACTTTTTCTGGTGATAAAACGATTTCTGGTAAATAAATAATAAACTCTTTTGGAACCGCTTTTTGAAACGTAGGAATTTTAATAAACGGTAAAATGAAAGATACAATTGGTGTACTAATTAAATACCATCTGTTTTTAGTAAAAAAGGTTTCTTTACTTAGAAAGAAATCATAAATAGCCAAAAACAATACTTGAAATAATATGACTTGTAGAATATAATTGATCATCGCTTTTTTATTTTTAAATGTTCTCGATACAATTTTAACGAAAAGTCAAAATCACTCGAACTGACAGGAACTGAAAACTGAGACTGCCAACTTATTACTGAATTACTGCTTACTTATTTTCCTTTTTCTGTCATTTCGAAATGAGTCTTTTTAGACGATTGAGAAATCTAAAATGAGATTCCTCTTCGTATCTCATCGGAATGACAGGTTTTGTAAACTGCAAACTGTGACTGAATACTGAATCCTTACTTCCCTTTATTCACTTCCTTTAAAATAGATTCTAGTTCCGCAACGTCCATTTTATTTTCTTTTACAAAAAAGGAAACCATACTTTTAAAAGAACCATCAAAATAACCATTCATTAATTTGTGTAAACTCTGGTTACTGTAGGCTTCTTTTTCAATAATAGGATGATAGATAAATCCTCTTCCTACAGGTTTATGCCCAACAAATTCTTTGGTTTCTAAAATTCTAACAATGGTAGAAACGGTATTATATGCAGGTTTTGGTTCCGGTAATTTTTCTATCACTTCCTTTACAGAAGCTTCTTTTAAATCCCATAAGACTTGCATAATCTGCTCTTCTGCTTTTGTTAATTGTTTGCTCATAATTATAACTAAGTTTTTAGTTCAACAATGCAAATATAACTAATTATATAGTTTAAACTAATTTATTAGTTAAAAATTTTGTAACATAACTTAACTATAATCGTCTTATAATTAGAAAACTGTGATGTTTATTGACTTTAAACCCGTATAATTATTAAAATATTTATGGATATATTTTTATTACTATTAGGATTCCTTTTTGTTTGCTTAGGCATTATTGGCGCTTTTTTACCCATTTTACCCGGACCTTTAACAAGTTGGGTAGGTTTACTTTTATTACATTTTACTAAAATAATTCCGATGGATTGGACTTTTTTAGGAATTACATTAGCCGTGGCCATTTTAATTTGGATTCTCGATTATTTTATACCTGGCATGGGCACAAAACGTTTTGGCGGCACAAAATATGGAGTTTACGGTACTACAATTGGCTTATTTGTAGGCTTGTTCTCTCCTATTCCGTTTGGAATGTTAATTGGCGCTTTTTTGGGTGCTTTTGTAGGAGAACTACTTTATGATAGCAAAGACACAAACAGAGCTTTAAAAGCTTCTTTCGGTGCATTTATTGGGTTTTTAGCTTCAGCTACCATTAAATTTTCTATTGCAGCGATCTATTTTGTGCTATTTATAATTCAGTTTTGGGAATTTAAAGGAAGCTTTTTTTAAATACTATTTTTTATTCTCAACAAATCATGAGAAGCGTCATTACGAGTAGGAACGACGAAGTAATCTGTTTATTAAGATTTACGTATTCTATATTTAGAGATTGCTTCATTCTTAGCAATGACGAGACAATTCCTTAACGAGGATTACATATAATTTAAAGATTGATATAAGTCTGCAAACAAGTCTAGCCCAGATTGTAGTGGCATCCTTTTTTCTATTTCAGAAAAAAGATATAACGGAAAGCTGGAAATAGCTACTAAAAAAAAGAAAATTTAAGAGACCAATTAGCACATTATACAAAAACAAACGTGCATTCTATTCACAAAAAGGCATAAAAAAAAGCGTCCCGTTTCAGGGAAGCTTTCCATTGGTTAACAAAACCACGACGCTTTTACTAAAGCGCCAAAACAACACAACTAATGCTGCCCTAACAAAAAGCAGCCGACAAATATACGATGTTTTTAGATATTCTCAAATAAAGAAGTTGTTTTTTATTTTATTCTCAATTGTCTATTAATTCATTTGATTGTATCTTTGCATTCTTAAATAAACATTAGAAAACTAAACAGCAAATGCAATTATCAGAACAAGAAGTTGTACGTAGAGAAAAGCTCGTAAAATTACGCGCTTTAGGCATCAATCCTTATCCTGCAGATTTATATCCAATAGATTCAAATTCAGCAAAGATAAAGCAAGATTATGCTGAAGGAAAAAAGGTAATTATTGCTGGTAGACTAATGTCTATTAACATACAAGGAAAAGCTTCTTTTGCACAATTACAAGACGGAGAAGGTAGAATACAAGTGTATTTTAACCGTGATGAAATTTGTACTGGTGAGGATAAAGCCTTGTACAATGATGTTTTTAAAAAATTACTAGATTTAGGTGATTTTGTAGGGATTGAAGGAGAATTGTTTACCACTAAAGTGGGAGAAAAAACAGTACGTGTTAAGAACTTTACATTGTTAAGTAAGTCTTTAAAACCATTGCCTTTACCAAAAGTAAAAGACGGTGTTACTTATGATGCTTTTACAGATCCTGAATTACGCTACAGACAACGTTATGCAGATTTAGTAGTAAACCCACACGTAAAAGAGGTGTTTATAAAAAGAACAAAATTGTTTAACGCAATGCGTTCTTTCTTTAATGATGCTGGTTATTTTGAAGTTGAAACTCCGGTTTTACAACCAATTCCTGGAGGTGCAGCAGCAAGACCTTTTATAACGCATCATAACTCATTAGACATTCCGTTATACATGAGAATTGCCAATGAATTGTATTTAAAAAGATTAATTGTTGGTGGTTTTGATGGTGTGTATGAATTCTCTAAAAACTTTAGAAATGAAGGAATGGACAGAACTCATAACCCTGAATTTACAGCCATGGAAATCTATGTATCTTACAAAGATTACAATTGGATGATGGATTTTGCAGAGCAACTTTTAGAGCATTGTGCTATTGCAGTAAACGGAACTTCTGAAGCTACTTTTGGTGAACACAAAATAGACTTTAAAGCGCCTTATGCCAGAGTTACAATGGCAGATTCTATTAAACATTTTACTGGTTTTGATATTACTGGTAAAACAGAAGATGAAATTAGAGCTGCTGCAAAAGGCATGAATATTCCTGTGGATGAAACAATGGGAAAAGGAAAGTTAATTGATGAAATTTTTGGTGAAAAATGTGAAGGAAACTACATTCAGCCAACTTTTATTACCGATTATCCTAAAGAAATGTCTCCGCTTTGTAAAGAACACAGAGACAACCCAGAATTAACAGAGCGTTTTGAGTTAATGGTTTGTGGTAAAGAAATTGCCAACGCATATTCTGAATTAAATGACCCAATTGACCAACGTGAGCGTTTTGAGCACCAATTAAAATTAGCTCAAAAAGGAGATGATGAAGCAACTGAGTTTATTGATGAAGATTTCTTAAGAGCGTTAGAATACGGAATGCCTCCAACTTCTGGAATGGGAATTGGAATGGACCGTTTAATTATGTTTTTAACCAACAACCAATCTATACAAGAAGTTTTATTCTTCCCTCAAATGAGACCAGAGAAAAAAGCGACTGCAGTAGAATTGAATGCTGATGAAAAAGCTGTTTTGGCAATTGTTACCAAAGCAGAAAAAATAGATTTAAACGACTTAAAAGTAAAATCTGGTTTGTCTAACAAAAAATGGGATAAAACCATTAAAGGTTTAACAAAACATAAAGTTGCAAAGGTTACTAAAACAGACGATGGTTTGTTTGTGGAGCTTGTTTAACAATACTTTGATAAGACTTGTCATTCTGAAATGAGCCTTTTTAGGCGATTGAGGAATCTCATAATTTACAAAAGGAATTACAGCAATGTAGTTCCTTTTTTTTATGATGTCTTTTTATGTTGTTTCTTACATAATTTTAGAATAGGTTTGTGTTACTAAGAACACCAATAAGAATGGAAAATTATAAAGAAGTAATTGAATGCGTTTATGCTGATGTAAAAAATGTAGCTGACATTGGTAAAGTAGCCAATTACATTCCTGAATTGGCATTTGTAGATCCATCTAATTTTGGCGTTGCTGTTACAACTATTGATAAAGAATCTTTTGGTGTTGGCGATTTTGACAAAAAGTTTTCGGTACAAAGTATTACTAAAATTCTTTCATTAACCTTAGCTTATAAATTTGAAGGCATAAAATTATGGGACCGAGTAGATGTAGAACCTTCTGGAAATCCGTTTAACTCTTTATTACAATTAGAAGCAGATTTAGGAAAACCTAGAAACCCTTTTATAAATGCTGGCGCAATTGTGGTTTGCGATGTATTGGTCAGTCACCTTAACAACCCAAAAGAAGACTTCTTAGACTTCTGTAAAGATATTTCTAACATTCCTACTTTAAAATATAACGAGAAAGTAGCACAATCGGAAAAAAGTTCTGGGTATAGAAATGTTGCGCTTTGTAATTTTATAAAATCTTTTGGAAACATTAAAAATGACGTAGATGTAGTCTTAGACTTTTACTTTCACATGTGTTCTTTAGAAATGACCTGTAAAGAACTTTCAAAAATATTTTTATATCTAACGATTGATAATTTTACAACACAAAAAGGAGAAAAAGTAATTACAGAAAGTCAAACAAAAAGAATTAACGCCATTATGCTTACTTGTGGTTTTTATGATGAATCTGGTGAGTTTGCTTTTCGTGTTGGACTACCTGGTAAAAGTGGTGTTGGAGGCGGAATTGTTGCCATTCACCCAGATAAATACTGCATTGCTGTTTGGAGTCCGAAGTTAAACATCAAAGGAAATTCTTATAAAGGAATGTTGTTTTTAGAGAAATTTACCTCAAAAACTACTTCTTCTATTTTTTAGAAAATAGACAAATAACAGCGCAATAAAAACTCAAAATATATTCAATAATTACATTGGATATATGAATAAAAAAGAGGAACTTTCTTGTACTTTCAATAAGGATGAGATGGAACAAAATAAACACAATTTTTCTTCTTTTGAAGAATACCCTACAACAGATAAAAGCCTTTGGTTAGACTACTCTAAAGAAAAAACTACTTTTAAAATATGGTCTCCAAGAGCTAACGCTATAAAGCTAAATTTATATAAAACTGGTAATAATACTGATGCTTTTGAAACCTTAGATTTAATTGCTGAAGAAAATGGACTTTGGTTTAAAACTATTGACAGAGATTTAGACGGAACCTACTATACATACCAAACATGTATTAATGAAACTTGGTTGGCAGAAACCCCAGGAATTTATGCTAAGGCAGTTGGAGTAAATGGAAATAGAGCCATGGTTTTAAATACTGATAAAACGAATCCCGAAAATTGGGAGCAAGACAAATATGTTCCGTTAGACATGCCAAATCATGCTATTATTTATGAACTTCATATTCGAAATATAACCATTCAAAAAGAAGCCAACTCATCTTATCCCGGTAAATATTTAGGTTTGATAGAAAAAGGCGTAAAAAGCACTCAAAATGTTCCAACTGCAATAGACCACATAAAAAGATTAGGAATTACACATGTACATTTATTACCAACTTTTGATCAATATTCTATTGATGAAACGCATTTAGAAACTCCACAATTCAATTGGGGCTACGATCCTCAAAATTACAATGTTCCAGAAGGCTCTTTTTCTACAGATCCTTTTAAAGCAGAAGTCCGTATTTACGAATTTAAAACAATGGTACAAGCTTTTCATGATGCAGGTATCGGAGTTATTTTGGATGTTGTTTATAATCATACAGGAAAAACAGAAACTTCTAATTTTAACTTAGAAAACCCAGGTTATTATTATCGATTTAATACTGATGGTACTTACTCTAATGCATCGGGTTGTGGTAATGAAACTGCCTCTGAAAGAAAAATGACTCAAAAATTTATGGTTGAGTCTGTAAAATATTGGACGGAAGAATATCATTTAGATGGTTTTCGTTTTGATTTAATGGCAATTCACGACATAGAAACTATGAATTTAATTGCCAATGAAGTAAAAAAAATAAACCCCAATGCACTTATCTATGGTGAAGGTTGGGTTGGTGGTAGCTCTCCGCTACCAGAAGAAAAGCGTGCTTTAAAAAAACACATTTCGCAAATGCCACAAATTGCTGCTTTTTCTGATGATATTAGAGATGCTATAAAAGGAGCCGTTTTTGAAGATGAGAGTACAGGTTTTGTTAGTGGTGCAAAATTTACTGAAGAATCTATTAAATGCGGAATTGTAGGTGCCATAGAGCATCCACAAGTAAATTATGAATACGTAAATTATTCGAAAGCTCCTTGGGCTCAACAACCTTGGCAAGCAATTAATTATGTTTCCTGTCATGATAATTTTACCTTATTCGATAAATTAAAAATATCTAGCCCAGATGCTTCTGCAGAAGAAATTAAGGCAATGCATAAATTGTCTACCGCTATTGTAATGACCTCTCAAGGAACTCCTTTTTTACATGAAGGTTCAGAAATGATGAGCACAAAAAAAGGAGATCGTAACTCTTATAAATCTCCCGATGCTATCAATGAAATTGATTGGAATTTAAAAATAGAAAATGCCGATGTTTTATCCTATTATAAAAACCTTATCAAACTAAGAAAAGAGCACCCTGCTTTTAGAATGCCAACAGCTAAGGACGTTCAAGATAATTTAAAATTTAAAAAAATAGATGATGGTTTGGTTTCTTATCTGCTAAAAAACAACGCAAATAATGATTCTTGGTCAAAAATATTGGTCATCTTTAATGGACAAAATCATGACATAAATTATGAGCTAAACCAATCTTATAAAATTGCAGTGCTAAAAGATTCTTTTGATTTTGAAGGCAAAGAAAGTGTTAGCGACACTGTAACTGTTCCTGCTATTTCTATGATGGTTTTGTTTCAGAAAAAAATGACTGCCAAAGAAAAATATTATAAAGAGAAACTTTTAGAGTTGGTAGAAAAACTTTTTATAGAAACGGGAGACGCTAGAAGTCGGTTTATAAATTGCGAAGAAAGATTAAAAGCTGCTTATACTGCTTCTAAAATTGAATCTAACTCTAATGATGTTATTGCTTTTTGGGATAATCTATGGAATGATTTAAACGAAAAAGAGGCTCTTTTTAATAATACAATTGAGCTTAAATCATCATTCTTAATGACCATTCAATCTAAAGAGAATACTGCATTAGAAAAATATTTGTTATTTTTATTAAAAGAAATCTCAAGGTTAAATTAAAAACTCATTCTATTAATAAAACCTTTTAAATTTAGTTTATTTCTAAAAGAAAAAACAGAAATTTGTGCGCTAGGAATTTAAGTCATTAAAACCTATCTCAAATAAACACAACGCTATAATTTCTTATGATTAATTCGTCTCAAACTGAAAATCAAATTCAGCAAGTTACCAATTTTAAAGACCTTACTTCATCACCTTTTCAAGGAGAAGTAAACGCAATGTGTTGGTCTCGTAATTTAATTGGAGATTTTTCTGAAATTGTTAAAAAAGCACCTCTAGAAGGAAACATGGCAGAACTTACCCCCCAAAAACTTCTAGAACTTCAATTAAGTAAAGAAGGACAATTGGCTCGTACTATCCTTTTAAATGATTTTAAGTTATTAAAAACTCATGGAGCGTCTCCTACAATTAACCTTATTAGATGTTATGAGAGAGATGATGTTTTTCCTTCTTTACCTACAGACGTGTATTCTTTTCATGTAGATCGTTCTCCAATACCAACAGACACTTTTTTATGCACGTATTACGGAGAAGCAAGTGATATTTTACCCAATGCACAAGGCACACAAAAAATACTTATTCCAGAAATAAGAGCAGAGCTCAAAAAACTTTATGATGGACCAGATGCTGGTTTTGAAGCCTTTTTAAGTGAATTTTTCTTTGATTTACATTATCAAGCAAAACCAGAAGCACAAATAATTAGTTTAGGTATTGGTCATTTATGGAAACTAGCAATAGACCATCCAGAAAGCAAAATACTTCCTTGCCTTCATAGAGCTCCTAAAGAAAAAACAGGAGAAACTCGTTTAATGATGATTTGTTAATTTTAAAAATAGTCAATGAAAATAAAGATTGATAAGTTTGTAGTATCCATTATAATCGTAATATTAATCGCTTATATATTTCCTCAATGGGGAACACAAGAAAGCGAAATTCCGATAAATACTATTAGTTCGATTGGTATTTCACTTATCTTCTTTTTTTATGGACTAAAATTAAGTCCTAGTAAACTAAAAGAAGGGCTCAAAAATTGGAAATTGCATATTCTAGTGCAACTATCTACCTTTTTAATCTTTCCTTTACTCGTTTTATTACTGCACCCTTTCATACAAAACGAAGAACAAGAAACCATTTGGTTAGCCTTCTTTTTCCTAGCTGCTTTACCATCTACAGTATCTTCTTCTGTGGTTATGGTCTCTATGGCAAAGGGCAATATTCCTGCAGCTATTTTTAATGCAAGTATATCCGGAATTATAGGTATTGCTATCACTCCTTTATGGATGGGACTCTTTGTAAATGAGATACAAACGGATTTTAATTTTACAGACATTTACCTAAAATTGATGCTTCAAATAATTGTACCGGTTGTAATTGGACTTCTTTTACAACGTTTTCTGGGTGCTTTTGTACAAAAACATAGCAGTAAACTTACCATTTTTGATAAATCGATTATCCTTTTAATTATTTACAAAAGTTTTGCTGAATCTTTTGAAAGAAACATATTTAGTGCTGTTTCCTTTTTAGATTTAAGTATTATTTTAGTTGGTGTTATGCTATTGTTTTCTACAGCCTTTTATCTCACTGGTTTTTTGTCTAAAAAAATAAACCTTAATAGAGAAGATCAAATTACAGCACAATTTTGTGGTACAAAAAAATCTTTAGTACATGGCACTGTTTTTTCAAAAATACTATTTGGCAACATGGCAACTATTGGTATTATATTATTACCACTCATGCTGTTTCATGCCACACAAATACTAATAATTAGTATTGTGGCAACAAAAAAAAAACCTTAAAAAGCAGCCTATAAAATTCTAAAAACTACTAATTTTTAATTGTAAAGAAAAAACCTATCCTTTAAATTTCATCCCTAAATGAACCACTTTTTTGGTTTCATAAAAATCTTCATCAAAATAATCTGGTAAATTATAAATCGTTGCAGACGTATATAATTTTAATTCTTCAGTTAAATCACCACCTTTTAAGTATAAAATTCCGTTTAAAACCGTAGTTTATTTTAAATAGAATACATTTTTATTTGATTTTAAAGTATCTTCGTTATTATGTTGTTTTTTACTAAACATAACGTTGCTGCACATTTAAATACAAAAAAAAATACCTATCATTTTGAGAAGGATACTTTTACTTATAGTTTTATCTCTTGTTTTTGCGTGTTCTTCAAAAAAAGAAACACTCATAAATTATACAAATTCGCAAATAGAATATTCGGGCAGAATAGACTCTTCAAAAACGAAAGCAGCAGAACTATATTGGTCAGGAACTTCCATAAAAATTAATTTTGAAGGCGAATCTATATCAGCATTGCTTAAAAATGAAAAAGGAGATAATTATTACAATATTATAATTGATAATGATAGCCTCTTTATTTTACGTCCAGATACAATTAAACGTTATTATAAACTTGCATCAAAATTACCGAAAGGAAAACATACCCTTGAAATTTTTAAAAGAACTGAATGGAATAGAGGTAAAACTTCTTTTTACGGTTTCAAATTAGAAGGAAATTCAAAAGTACTAAAGAAGCCTATAAGTAAAAAAAGAAAAATAGAATTTTACGGAAACTCTATAACTGCTGGATATGCAGTTGAAGATTTATCTGAAAAAGATTCTCCAGACAGTACTTACACTAACAATTATTTAAGTTATGCTGCCATTACTGCCAGACACTTTGATGCAAAATATCAATGCATCTGTAAAAGTGGAATTGGAATAACAGTTAGTTGGTTTCCACTAATAATGCCAGAAATGTATGATCGATTAATACCTAAAGACCCAAATAGCAAATGGGATTTCTCTCTTTATACTCCGGATGTAGTAGTGATTAACTTATTACAAAATGATTCTTGGTTAGTAAATATGCCAGAAAACGATGAGTTTAAAGCTAGGTTTGGCACTAAACCTCCAAATGAAAAATATATTATAAATGCATACCAACAATTTGTATCTAAAATAAGAAAACATTATCCTAGAGCCAATATTATCTGCACACTAGGATCTATGGATGCAAGTAAAAAAGGCTCTAAATGGATTAAATATATTAGAAAAGCAGTTGATCATTTAAATGATAGTGCAATTTACACACACGTTATGCCATATAAAAAAAGTGTTGGTCATCCATCTATAAAAGAACAAGAATTAATGGCAAAAAGTTTAATTAATTTTATTAAAGAAAATATAGATTGGTAGATAATACCTACCCTTTAAATTTCATCGCTAAATGAACCACTTTTTTGGTTTCATAAAAATCTTCATCAAAATAATCTGGTAAATTATAAATTGTTGCAGACGTATATAATTTTAATTCTTCAGATAAATCACCACCTTTTAAGTATAAAATTCCGTTTTTTAAATCGTGATTTTGCTTTTTAGCAATTCTACCCTTAGTCCATCCCACAAATGTTTCCATTTGTGCTACTGCTCTACTTACAATAAAATCATAAGTATCCTTTACTTCTTCTACTCTACCGTTTGTAGTTTTTACGTTTTCTAAACCTAAACCTTCTACAACCTCTTTTACTACTTTTATCTTTTTACCAATAGAGTCTACCAAATGAAACTGAGTTTCTGGAAACAAAATTGCTAATGGAATACCAGGGAATCCTCCACCTGTACCAACATCCATTACTTTAGAACCTGGTTTAAATTGTATCACTTTTGCAATTCCTAAAGAATGCAACACATGGCGCAAATACAATTCGTCTATATCTTTTCTAGAAACAACGTTTATTTTTAAATTCCAGTCTTGGTATAATTCTTGAAGCTTAGAGAACTGTTCTATCTGAATAGCCGTTAAGTCTTTAAAATACTTGTGTATAATTTCCATCAATAAATATATTTGAATTGCAAAAATAGTTATTTGTATTGAAACAATTCTTAACAATAAGTGACGTTTATCATAAAAAGCTATTTCAAAAAGCATATTTTTGTAAATTATTTAAAACAGTACATGAAAACAATAAACTTTTCGAGAGTAGATAAAGCGAAATTCTTTAGAACTCTAAACAAAAGAGTAAATACATATTTTAAGGAAAACGAATTACAAAAAACAGGAAACTGGAAATTGTACACAAAAGCAATTATAATGTTTTCTCTTTTCTTAGTTCCATTTATTTTAATTTTAACCGTTTCTATGCCACAATGGGTAATGGCACTTTTAATGGTAGTTACAGGAATAGGAATGGCTGGTGTTGGTATGAATGTAATGCACGATGCTAATCATGATTCTTTTTCTAAAAGAAAATGGGTAAACAAACTCATGGGAAGTAGTATGTATATTTTAGCTGGTAATGTTTATAATTGGAAAGTACAACACAATGTGTTGCACCATACATTTACAAACGTAGAAGGCCATGATGAAGATATAGATGCAGGACGAATTATTCGTTTTTCTCAACATTCTACTTGGTTACCAATTCATAAAATTCAGAAATATTATTCTATCTTTTTATACGGGTTATTAACTATAAACTGGGCTATTACTACAGACATTAAACAAATGCACCGTTATTTAAAACAAAAATTATCTTACGGTAAATTTCCAAACCCAGCAACAGAATGGACTAAATTAATAATTTCTAAAGTAGCTTATTATGCACTTTGGATCCTTTTACCGCTATTAGTCTTAGACGTAGCTTGGTGGAAAATTTTAATTGGCTTTTTTGTTATGCATTATACTGCAGGTATGATTTTAAGTTTGGTCTTTCAGTTGGCACATATTGTACCAAATACAGAAATGCCACTTCCAGATAAAGAAGGAAATTTAGAACACACTTGGGCAGTCCATCAATTATACACCACATCTAACTTTGCGCCTAGTAATTGGTTGGTAAATTTCTATACAGGTGGTTTAAATCATCAAGTTGAACATCATATTTTTCCGCACATTTCTCATGTACATTATGATAAATTAGCTAAAATTGTAAAAGAAACCGCCAAGGAATTTAATTTGCCATATAACGAATACGATACTATGCGTAAAGCAGTTATAGAACATTTTAGACATTTGGGAGTTTTGGGTAAAAACCCTGAAATAGCATAAGTAGAACAACAACAACTAACAGTAAAATGAAAAATCCATTATCGGACAGAATTAACAGTTTACCTGTATCTCAAACTTTAGCAATGGCTGCTAAAGCAAGAGAACTAAGAGCAGAAGGAAAAGATATTATTGGTTTAAGTTTGGGAGAACCAGATTTTAATACGCCAGATTTTATTAAAGACGCTGCTATTGAAGCTATCAATCAAAATTACAATTCGTATTCTCCAGTAGATGGGTATGCAGATTTAAAAGAAGCTATTTGCGTAAAGTTTAAACGTGATAACGATTTAGTATACAAACCAAGTCAAGTTGTCGTTTCTACAGGAGCAAAACAATCTATAGCAAACATTGCACAAGTATTATTAAACCCAGGTGATGAAGTTTTATTACCAGCACCTTATTGGGTTAGTTACTCTGCAATTGCAATTCTATGCGAAGCAACGTATGTAGAAATTCCTTCTTCTATAGAGAATGATTTTAAAATCACTCCAGCACAGTTAGAAGCTTCTATTACGCCTAAAACAAAAATGATTTTCTTTAACTCACCAAACAACCCAAGTGGAACTATTTATAGTGAAGCAGAATACAGAGCGTTGGCAGCAGTTTTAGAAAAACACCCACAGATTTTTATCTTATCAGATGAAATCTATGAACATATCAATTACGAAACAAAACCATTTAGTTTTGCAGCAATTGAAAGCATGTACGACAGAACCATTACCGTAAACGGTTTGGCAAAAGCATTTGCTATGACAGGTTGGAGAATCGGTTATATTGGTGCTCCAGAATGGATTGCTAAGGCTTGTACAAAAATGCAAGGTCAAATTACTTCTGGTACAAACTGTATTGCTCAAAGAGCAGCAATTACAGCGGTTTTAGCACCAGTTTCTAAAATTCAGTATATGGTAGACGAGTTTAAAACTCGTAGAGATATCATTATTGGTTTATTAAGAGAAATTGACGGCTTTAAAGTAAACGTTCCAGAAGGAGCTTTTTACGTTTTTCCAGATGTTTCAGCATTCTTTGGTAAAACCATCAACGGATATAAAATTGAAACTGCAAGCGATTTTTCTTTATTTATCTTAGAAAGAGCAAATGTAGCTACAGTAACTGGTGAAGCTTTTGGTACACCAAACTGTATTAGAATATCTTATGCAGCATCAGAATTACAAATTAGAGAAGCAGTAAAAAGAATTAAAGAAGCATTAAGCTAAACTTTAAAATATCTTAAATATAAAATCCATCTTTTTTAGATGGATTTTTTTTTGTGCCAAATTTATTTTCAGCATCTACTATTTTATGGCGTGCCCTTTCAGGTCAGGCTTTCAACACTCGCTTTTTTGTAAAAACAAAAAGAGCTCAAACAATTGTTTCAATCCTTCACGCATAATTACTTGCAAACAGATTTACTCACCTAAAGCCCAATTATTTATTAAGAACAAAGATTTCTAATATTCTCTAAAAGCTATAACAACAAAAAACCACATCTAAATTTAGACATGGTTTTAAGAAAATTTGGGGGAACTCTCTAGGGGGCTATATATCTTTAATATTTATATCAGTTTCTTATAATCTTACTCAAAGATAATTTTAAAACAACTTAAAAAACACCAAATCAGCTCATTAACATTTAACTATAGTTAAAGAGCAACTTTGCTCCTTTCAGCGGAGTTTTGTAAGTTAAAAACCTTTTAAAGAACGAATACACTAGATTATAAGATAATCTTACTTACAAACCAGACAAAAAATGCTACTTAAACCGTAACTAAGAACTTAATTAACAGCAAAACACTAAATAAACAACAATACCCCTATTAAGAGGAAATAATAATAACCAAACTAATAAAGGAACCTACAAGATTGTACCAACCTGACGTTCTATTTTTCCTTGGTGATTTAAAATCATAGATTTAATTCTAGACACAGACTTAACTTTCTTTAACCTCATGTTCTTTTTAAGATCTTGTTTGTAAACAGATGTTAAAATTCCTCTTTCCTCTTAGGTAGTTGTTTGTTTATATCTCATGATATTTTGTTTAGTTAATTATGCAAAGAAGACAACCTCTAAATAAAAACGTTACAAAACAAAAAAGTAACAATCACCTAAAAAAGAAGGAATTATAGCATTGATAATTTACGGAAAAAGAAAATTTTCTAAAAATAAACCCCGTAATTAAAAATTAATTACGGGATTTATAAATAATAAAAGCTTAAATTATTTTTAATTCACAACCAATTTAATTGTTTTATAATTTCTAAAATCATTTCTAATTTTGATAAAATAAACACCAGATTTTAAACCTTCTCTTAACATAGATATACTATTGTTTCCTATCGTAGTATTTTCTTCCATTTTTCTAACCAAAGCACCTGTTACATTATATACTTCAATTTTGGTGGTTGCATTTGTTTCTGAATAAAAACTTAATTCAGCATTAGATTTCATTGGGTTTGGTATTAAAAGCGCTTCATTTTCTGCAATAACATCTGTATTAACACTAAGTGCTTGTTGTGTAAACTGTATGTCTTTTAAATTCATTGCTTTCTCTAAAACTGCTGTTCCATCAGAAGACATTGTAAAAGTAATATTTATAGCATCAGTTAAATTAATACTACCGCCCGCTGCAGACACAAAATGCGATAAAGGAATTGCATAATGCGCTTCTGTTTCATTTAATTTTATAGTGGTTCTAAATTGATTTTGCCAAGCATCAATACCTTCTTTTAAGATGGTAATTTCTAAATCTCCTGTTCCGCTTGCATCTAATTCAAACGTATCAAATTCAGATAAATCTATAGCAGTACTTCTTGGTGTAAATGATCTAAATGCAGAAACATACTCACTTGTGCTTGCTTTTATAGAAATATTTCTTTCTACCCTATAACCACTTCCAGCATAAATATTATCATTTTGTGTAATTACAAATTCGTTAACAGTGGTTCCTGCAGGAGAATCGTCTTTTCCCCAAACACCATCCGACATAAATAAATCATCTGGCGTTAAATTATATTCATTTTCTATTCTAAAACCGATATCAAAAATGTTTCCTGTTTCAATAACCAAAGTTTCAATATAATTACCAGTTAAATCTATTGTATTATTAAAATATTCTGTTGTAGAAGTTTCCGTTCTTTTAAAACCTGCATCTATAACCACACTTTTACTCCTACGTATATTAATCAACTCTAACTCTAAAGTACCATTTACATAAGCTCCTTTTTTAACAAATACAGGTGGTGGTGTTGATGTAACGTAATCTGAAATAGGTTTTTGTATTTCAAATAAAGCCAAAGCTTCCTCTCCTAAAGTTAACAAATCATCTACACTATTTGTCCAGATTTGAAAGTTATAGTAAGTTGCACCCGCTTCATATTTATCTATATTCCAATGACTGTCTATTTCAAAATTCACATCGTTGTTTATCAATCTTCCAGAAAAACTTAAAACAAATTCCTTTGATCCGTTGCTATTCTTTATAATTGATTTAATAAAATGCACGCCTTCTTTTCCCTCTCCTTCTTCACCTTCTTCAATCTCTTCTTGAAATAATTCTATCGTAGAAACAGACAATAATTCTGCTCCTAACAATCTATCACAAATAAACTTTGTGTGTTCATACACTCCGTTTTCTGTTTTTGTCGCTAAAACAACTGCTACTGTTTCACCATCTTTTACATAATCTACAGAATACAGTTCGGTTGCATTTGTAATAGCAATTAAATCTGACGGTGAAGATTCCACAGTTGTGGTTCCAGGAATTACATCCAAAGGAATTAAATCTTTTAATTCAAAACTGGTACTTTTTGACGCAGACTTCTTATAACTCTTAGATTTTACAACTTTTTTGGCTTTTAATTTATCAAACTTATAGTTTCCTTTTTTTCTTAAATAGTTTCTTTGATTAATTTGCTGAGAAAGACGGTCATTACTTTCTAAACCACCATCATTTCCACTAGAAACTTGCGGTGCAAGTACAGGACACGCTGCTACCCCAGAACAAGCCGGATCATCACAGTCTACTAAACCATCACCATCATCATCAACTCCATTTGCACAATCTTCTTGAGGCACTGGTGCCGTAGGACATCTTGCTCCATCATTAGAACTACTTGAAGGTCCGTATGCAAAAAGATTAGAATCTAAAGAACTACCTTCTTGTAATGTTTGTACACTTTGAATTACATATACAGTTCCTGTTTGGTTTGCTGAAACATAAAAACGACCTGAAGCATCAAAATAAACAGCACCATAGGTATAATTTAATCCTGCTAAAATTGGAACTTCTCCTAAGTCAGTTACTTCACCTGTAGCAGCGTTAATTCGATACAATATATTTGTCTTTTTTTCTACAGTATATAAATGACCATCCACAGCATTAAAAGCCCAATCATGTACAGAAATATTTTTTGATAAAGTATTTGTACTTACATATTTTGTGTAATTAGCAGATTCTGGATTTAAATCTATTTTAAAATAACTGGTTCCACCACCTTTTAAATAGTAAATTCCTTCCGAACTAACATCACCAACATACCTACTAGAAGTTGGTAACTCGTCTATATAAAAAGTTTCTACATTAAAGTTTTTTCCGATTCTTACAATTGTTTTTGCAGGCGCACTTAATGATCCCCAAATATACCCGTCTGCAGGGTTATAACCTACTGCATTTACATATCCTTCTGTAACATCTTCTTTAACAACATAAGAGCTACCTGAAGCTAAATCTAAAGCATAAATATCATTTCTTTGAAATAAATATGCATTATAATCACAATTAAAAGGTTCATTTTGCGCAGTTATAGATATGCTTAAAATGACCACTAAAAAGAATAAAACGCTAGTAATTGAAGAGGGTAAATGTTTAATCATAATTCGTATTTTTATGTAAAGGTATTAATATACTACTTTTTAACATCACATACCAAGACAATTAACCTAAAAGTGTAGACGAACTGATGTTTTAAAATGACGAATTAATATATTCTTTAAAACAAAAAAACCACACCGATAAAAGGTGTGGTTCTAAGTCTATAAAGGGGAGTTGTATGTAGTGACTAATCTACATTATCATGTAAAAATGAATTGTTAGATTTTAAACCAATTTCGTCAGCATCTTGTTTAATAGATGTTTTCGTATTACTTATCGGACTGTTTATATCTAAATTAACACCCAATCTTTTATATGCAGGTTGACGCTCAATTTCATCTATATTCTTGTTCATTTGATCATTGAACTTATAGTTGAAACCTTTCATTTTTTTACGACGCTCTTCTGCTCTCTTTTGCAATTCTGTAATTGTTAAATCTAAAGGAGAAACTTCTTCGCTTTGCGTATCAATTTGATTAATATCTCCTTGTGGAGTTCTCGTTTTCAATTCAAACTTAATTTCCTCTTCAACAGCTTTTCTCTCAACAATTCCAGAACTTTTACCAATGGTTGGTTGTGCATCAAAATCTTCTAAAACATAACGTTTTTCTACGTCCTTTCTCTTAAAGATAATTTCTTCCTCTTCAAAAACTTCAATCTCATTTACTTTTGTTACTTTTGCCTCTGCTTTTGGGTTTAAAGGTAAATCAAACAATAAATTAGGTTGACTCGCTTTTGATTCTTCAACAACCTGTATTTCTTGAACAGGTGTTACATCTGTAATAACAAAATCTTCTTCAGAAATAGTTTCTAACGGAATTTCATCATAAACAACAGACATATTTGCTATTTCATTAGTTGTCTTAACCAAGTTTAACTTTGGTACATCAACCTCTTCTTCTAATGTATGTACAATTTTTTGCTCTACATTATTTGTTAAAGGCTCATTTAATGATGGTGCTTTTGTAACTGTTTTTTCACTAAAGTCATACGTAGCTTTTTGTTCATCCTCTAAAGTGTGTACAATTTTTTTTACCTCAGTATTTGTAATGGTACTTTGTTGATCTGCAGCAAAACCCGTTGCAACAATAGTTACAGCAATAGCATCACCTAAATTCTCATCTTCACCAATACCCATAATAATGTTGGCATCATAACCCGCTTCATCCTGAATGTAATCGTTTATTTCTCCAATTTCATCTAACGTAACCTCGTTTGTACCAGATACAATTAACAACAACACATTCTTTGCTCCTGTAATTTTATTATCATTTAATAAAGGAGAATCTAGTGCTTTTACAATAGCTGTTTTAGCTCTAGTTTGTCCTTCTTCTTTTGCAGAACCCATAATTGCGGTTCCACTGTTAGAAAGTACCGTTTTAGCATCATGTAAATCAATATTTTGTTTATAGTGATGCGTAATAACCTCTGCAATTCCACGAGAAGCAGTAGACAAAACCTCATCTGCTTTAGAAAAACCAGCTTTAAAACCAAGATTTCCATAAACTTCACGCAGTTTATTATTATTAATAACAATTAACGAATCTACATTTTGGCGCAGTTGATCGATTCCTAATTGAGCTTGTTTAGAACGTCTTCTACCTTCAAAAGCAAAAGGCATTGTAACAATACCTACAGTAAGGATATCCATATCCTTAGCTATTTTAGCTATTATTGGAGCTGCTCCTGTACCAGTACCACCTCCCATACCAGCAGTAATAAATACCATTTTTGTTTGGGTATTTAGCATTTGCTGTATTTCTTGCATGCTTTCTTTAGCCGCCTTCTCTCCAACTTCCGGATTTGCTCCTGCACCTAAACCAGATGTTAAGCTTACCCCTAATTGAATTTTATTAGGAACAGGACTATTTTCTAAAGCCTGTGCATCTGTGTTACAAATTACAAAGTCTACTCCTTTAATGTCTTGCGTAAACATGTGGTTTACTGCGTTGCTACCACCACCACCAACACCAATTACTTTAATTGTGTTAGATTGCGTTTTAGGCATGTCAAATGAAATGTTATCGAATTCTGCGCTCATAATAACCGATATATTGTTTATTATTATTTTTTATTTTTTGTTCTATCTTTTTCTCTTAATCTTACTCTGCGTTGTCTAAAAAGTCTTTTAATCCTTCTGTAAACTTTTCAAAAAACGACTTCTTTTTGGGCTTTGGTTTTTCTATAGGTTTGGGTTGTACCTCCTCTACAGGTGGTCTTTCTTCTAAAACCTGTTCTGTACTTTCATCTATAACTTCTTCTATAACTTCTTCAGCCACTTCTTTTTCTTCTCTAGCTTTTTGCTTTTCTAAACCTTCCATTAATAAACCAACAGTGGTAGCAAAAGCAGGACTTGATAATATCTCATCAGAATCACCTGCCAAATGTTCGTTAGGATACCCAATTCTGGCATCCATACCTGTAATGTATTCTACTAACTGACGTAAATGCTTTAATTGTGCACCACCACCTGTTAATACAATACCTGCAATTAATTTTCCTTTTGCAGTTTCATGACCGTAATTTTTAATTTCTAAATACACATGCTCAATAATTTCTTGCACTCTTGCATGTATAATTTTAGATAAATTTTTAAGCGTAATTTCTTTTGGTTCTCTGCCTCTTAATCCAGGTATAGAAACAATTTCTGTTTCTTTATTTTCTCCTGGCCATGCAGAACCAAATTTTATTTTTAATAACTCTGCTTGTTTTTCTATAATAGAACAACCTTCTTTTATATCATCTGTAATTACGTTTCCTCCAAAAGGAATTACTGCTGTATGTCTAATAATTCCGTCTTTAAATATAGCCAAATCAGTTGTTCCGCCACCTATATCAATCAATGCTACACCTGCTTCTTTTTCTTCCTGACTTAATACTGCGGATGCAGACGCTAAAGGTTCTAAAGTAATTTCACTTAATCCTAAACCTGCACTTTTAACACAACGTCCTATATTTCTAATAGATGAAACTTGCCCTACAACTACATGAAAATTCGCTTCTAAACGACCTCCATACATCCCTATTGGTTCTTTAATATCTGCTTGAGAATCTACTTTAAATTCTTGTGGTAACACATGAATAATCTCTTCTCCAGGTAGCATCACCAACTTATGAACTTGGTTTACTAAATTTTCAATATCATTTTCATCAATTACTTCATCTGCATTGTTTCTTGTAATATAATCGCTGTGATGTAAACTACGAATATGCTGACCCGCAATACCCACAACAACTTCTTCTATTTTAACACCAGAAACACTTTCTGCTTCTTCTACAGCTTGCTGAATAGACTGTATGGTTTGTGTAATATTACTTACAACACCACGTTTTACACCTAAGCTTTTTGCTTTACCAATACCAATAACCTCTATCTTACCATATTCGTTCTTGCGTCCAATCATTGCTGCGATTTTGGTTGTACCAATATCTAAACCAATTGCTATTTTATTGTTCTCCATTTTGATTTATTTTGCGCACACAACTTGGTTGTGATATTTTAAATTAATCGTTTTATAATCCTCAATCGTTTTATCTTCAAATGCTTTATTATAAAACGCTTTTAACTTCTTAAATTTTACATCCATTTCGGTTAATTGCCCAAAATCGATTTTATAACTTCCACTTCTCACGGTAAACTGATACTCACCGTCATTAAACTTCTCAATACCAACCACTTCTTTTTGCAAAAAATTGTCTTGCAAGATAAAGGATATTAATGGCAATAACTCCTTAATTTCTTCCTCTTTTTTAACACCAGAAACTAACATTACTCTTGCCGAATAATTAGGAGATAAAGGTATTTTTACACCCTGTTTATCAACATAATAAGAATCATTTTTATTCATAATTCTCACCACAGGTGTTCGCTGCTTTATAATTGTTTTTAAGGTACCGGCAATGGTTAAAAATACAGCTGCATGTTCTACATACGGGTTTTTAGAAACCATTTTCTCCAAACTGTATAAATTTATCACAGATTTTGCTTGGTTTTTCACGGTTGAATCATTTTGTATTAACAATTTATTAACCATGGCATGTGTCAAAAAATTATTCTCTCCAGCTTCAAATTCCACCACAATATCCTTCACTTTTTTATTAGAATTTCTGGTTGATGAAAAACTATACAATAACCCCAAAACCACTATCAACAAAAGGAAAGCTATGTATTTTAAAAACTTCTTAATCATCATTATTAGTTGTTTTTAAAAGTTGACTTGTAACTTCATTAATCATCACTCCAATATCACCTGCACCTAACATTACCACTACTTTTGCGTCTGAATTCTTAATATCTTTTATTAAATTATTTTTTTTAGTTAATTTTTTATTCTTACAATCAATTTTATTCAACAACCATTCAGAGTCAACTCCAACAATAGGTTCTTCTCTTGCAGGATAAATATCTAACAACAAAACTTCATCGAATTTAGATAAAGCCGAAGCAAAATCTTCAATAAAATCTTTTGTTCTAGAAAATAAATGAGGCTGAAAAACAACCAACACTTTTTCATCCGGATACATTTCTCTCACAGAACTCTCTACTGCATTAATTGCTGTTGGGTGATGTGCGTAATCATCAATCAACACTAAATCGTTTGTTTTAATTTTATAAGAAAACCTACGTTTTACCCCTTTAAAAGTTGACAAACGTTGTTTGATATTTTCTAACGATATACCATAAACATCTGCTATTGCCAATGCCGCTAAAGCATTCATAACATTATGCTGACCTGGTAAATGAAATTCAATATTTTTAATTTCCGACGCAGGTGTTTTTACATCAAAAATATATTTTCCACTTTCAATTTTTAAATTTAAAGCGGTATAATCAGCTTCATCATTAACAGCATACGTCAATCCTTTTAACGGTAACCCTTTTGCAACAATTAACGTTCCGGAAACCTTGTTTGCAAACTCTATAAAAGACTCATTTAAAGCTTCGGCATCTCCATAAATATCTAAATGATCTGCATCCATAGAAGTTACACAAGCAATATTAGGACTCAATTTTAAGAAAGACCTGTCAAATTCATCTGCTTCTACCACACTAATTTTATCTTCACCCAAAATTAGGTTAGAGTTATAGTTTTCTGCAATTCCACCTAAAAAAGAAGTTGCATTAACTGTTGCCATAATATGACCTAAAATAGAAGATGTAGTTGTTTTTCCGTGCGTACCTGCAACCGCTAAACAAAAGGTAGTTTCTGTGATTCTTCCTAAAATTTCTGATCTTTTTAAAACCGTAAAACCATTCTCTAAAAAATAATTTAATTCAGCATTATTTTTAGCAATTGCAGGTGTATATACTACCAACGTTTTTTTGGTATTTAAAAACGAAATTGGAATGTTTTTCACCTCATCTTCAAAATGAATTTCAACTCCTAAATCTTCTAAACCTAAAGTGATTTGAGAAGGAGTTTTATCATAACCAGCCACTTTTTTTCCATTCGTAGCAAAGTAACGAGCAATTGCGCTCATTCCTATGCCACCAATACCGACAAAAAAGACGTTATGTATATTGTTTAAATTCACTTTTTTAATAATTTTTCTACTTCGTTAACAATATCTGTTGTTGCTCCTGGAAGCGCTAATTCATTTATATTTTCTGATAAATGCTCTTGTTTTCCTTTATCTTTTAGCAATGTTTCAAAAACTATTGAAAACGTTTCTAACTCACTCTCTTTTAACAAAATTGCACCATGTTTATCTGCAATTGACTTTGCGTTTTTAGTTTGATGATCTTCCGACACATTAGGCGATGGAATAAATATTACCGGCTTACCAACAATACACAATTCTGATACCGAACTTGCGCCTGCTCTAGAAATAATAATATCGGATGCTGCATACGCAAAATCCATTCTATTTAAAAACTGATGAACCTGAACACCATCTAATTTATTATACTTTTTATACTCTTCAAAATACAATTTACCACATTGCCAAATAACCTGAACCCCTTCTTTTTTAAAGAAATCTAAATTATTTTCTACCAATTGATTTATTTTCCTCGCACCTAAACTGCCTCCTAAAACTAAAATCGTTTTCTTATTCACATCTAATTTAAAGAATGCTTTTCCTTCCTCCGTTTTAGAATGAATTGATAATAAATCTTGCCGAACAGGATTTCCTGTTTTTACTATTTTATCTACAGGAAAAAAACGTTCTAAATGATCATAAGCAACACAAATTTTGTTTGCTTTTTTACTTAATAATTTATTGGTAATTCCTGGATACGAATTCTGTTCTTGTATCAACGTCGGAATTCCCTTTCTATTTGCCATTATTAATGTTGGTCCGCTTGCAAAACCACCAGTACCAATAGCAATGTCTGGTTTAAATTTTCTAATAATTTTTGATGCATTCCACAGACTACTTATCAACTTAAAAGGAAACGATAAATTAGCAATCGTTAACTTTCTTTGAATACCAGAAATCCACAATCCTTTAATTTCATATCCCGCTTGCGGAACCTTTTCCATTTCCATTTTATCTTTTGCACCTACAAACAAAAACTTTGCATCTGGATAACGCAACTTTAATTCGTTTGCAATTGCAATTGCAGGATAGATGTGTCCTCCTGTTCCTCCTCCAGAAATTAATATGTTAATCGAGTGCTTCATGAAGTATGTCTAAAGGGTTATCATCTAAAATATCTTCTTCTGTTTCTTCTTTGGATGCGCTTACACTTAAAATCATTCCCAACGCAAAACACGTCATCCAAATAGAAGTACCTCCACTACTTATTAACGGTAAAGTTTGCCCTGTTACTGGAAATAAATTGGTAGCAACTGCCATATTTATGGATGCCTGAAAAATGATTGGCAATCCAACTCCTAACACTAATAAAGTTCCAAAAATTGTTGTTGTTTTTCTAATGACTACAAATATTCTGAACAACAAAATAAAATAGATAGACACAATTAAAAAACCACCAACTAAGCCATATTCTTCTACAATTATTGCATAAATAAAATCGGATGTAGACTGTGGCAAAAAGTTTTTCTGTATGCTTTTACCTGGACCAACACCAAATGTTTGCCCCATAGCAATGGCTATTTTTGCTTTTTCTACTTGATATGCTTCTTTGCCTTCATCATCAGAAAAACTCTCTATTCTATTTTGCCAAGTTTGTACTCTATTTGGCATAGCATCCGGAAAAGCTTTTACTGCTAAAATAAAAAGTAAGAGAAATCCAACTCCTGCTCCCATTATAAATCCTAAGTACTTAATTGGGTATCCTCCAAGAAAAGTTAAGATTAAAATCATCACAAAAATAATAGCTGCTGTAGAAAAGTTTGCAGGTAAAATTAAGAGTAAAATAACAGCAACAGGCAACCACAATTGCCATAAACTTTCTTTAAAACTAATTATTTTATCCTTATTTCTAGACAAATACCTTGCTACATAGACCATTAAAACCAAACCTGCCAAAGTGGATGTTTGAAAACCAATACCACCAATTCGAATCCATCTACTTGCATTTGCCCCCCCAATGGTTGTTCCTTGCGATAACGTATAAATCAACAAAAAGATAATAACCGGAAGCATAATAACAGAGCCTCCAGAAAAATATCTATAAGGTACTTTGTGTACACCATAAATAATAGCAAACCCCATAATTAACAGCAAAATATGCTTCATTAAATACCCCAAAGAAGACCCAGAACCTACCACATAGACCAAGTTTGTACTTGCACTATATACTGGCATAAATGAGAATATTGCTAAAATAGCAACAATAGCCCAAATGGTTTTATCTCCTTTTATGTATTGAAAAATGGTTTTCACTTTATAATTTTTAGTTTTTAGTTTTTAAAAAGATTTAAATAATCTTTTCAAAAATTAATTATCAACATTTACACAATTAAACAAATAAACAATTACACTTTTTAAAGACTTCTTACAGCATTTTTAAACTGGATACCTCTGTCTTCATAGTTTTCAAACAAATCGAAACTTGCACAACATGGAGATAACAAAACGCACTCTCCTCTTTCTGCTAATTTTTGAGAAACTTTTACAGCTTCTTCTGCTCCGGCAGTTTCTACAATGATATCAACTACATTACCAAAAGTGTTTTTTATTTTCTCATTATCAAGACCTAAACAAACAATTGCCTTTACTTTTTCTCTAACCAAAGGCAATAAATCATTATAATCATTTCCTTTATCTACACCACCAACAATCCAAATAGTTGTTTTATCCATGCACTCTAAGGCATAATAAGTTGCGTTTACATTGGTTGCCTTAGAATCATTTATAAACGCTACACCTTTTATTTTTGCAACATTCTCTAAACGATGCTCTACTCCTTCAAAATCTTCTAAACTTTCTTTAATCGCTTGTCTTCTTACTTTTAACAATTGCGCTGCCATTGTTGCTGCCATTGCATTTTTAGTATTATGTTTTCCTTTTACTGATAAAGTTGATATCGGCATGTTAATTTTTTCTTTATTTATATTGATAATAATATTGTTGTCTTTGATATACGCTCCATACTCTAATTTTTTTTCAAGTGAAAACGGAACTAATTTTGCACTTGTTTTATTTTTCTTTAACCAAGTATTAATGGCTTCATCATCTGCATCATAAATTAAATAATCGGTTGCTTTTTGATTCTTTGTTATTCTAAATTTTGAGGCGATGTATTTATCAAAATCATAGTTATATCTATCTAAATGATCTGGTGTAATATTGGTTAAAATAGCAATATGACTATTAAACTCTTCGATGCCATCTAACTGAAAACTACTTAATTCTAACACATAATTCTCATACGATTGTTCCGCAACTTGTTGTGCAAAACTATCTCCAATATTTCCTGCAACACCAACATCTAAACCTGCATTTTTTAAAATATGGTGCAACAATAATGTGGTGGTTGTTTTACCATTAGAACCTGTAATACCAATAATATTTGCCTTGGTATATTTAGCTGCAAATTCAATTTCCGAAATAACAGGAATCAAATTTTCCTTCAACTTTACAATTAAAGCAACGGTATCTGGAATTCCAGGACTTTTTACAACTACAGCTGCATTTAAAATTTTGTTTTCTGTATGTTGATTTTCCTCAAAATCAATCTCGTTATTTAAAAGAACTTCTTTATATTTTTTTGATATAGCACCCTTGTCAGACACAAAAACTTCATAGCCTTTTTGTTTTCCTAAAAGCGCTGCACCAACACCACTTTCTCTCCCACCAAGAATTACTAACCTTTTCATCTATCTTAATTTTAAGGTTACAATTGTAAGTACGGCTAGTAAAATTCCAACAATCCAAAAACGGACTACAATTTTACTTTCGTGATAACTTAATTTCTGATAATGGTGATGTAACGGAGACATTCTAAAAATTCTTCTTCCTTCTCCGTATTTTTTCCTAGTATACTTAAACCAAGAAACCTGCATAATTACCGATAGGTTTTCAACCACAAATATTCCTGCTAAAATTGGTAACAATAATTCTTTACGAATTGCAATTGCAATAACAGCTATAATACCACCAATTGTTAAACTACCTGTATCGCCCATAAAAACTTGTGCTGGGTAGGTATTATACCAAAGAAAACCAATTAAAGCCCCTGCAAATGCCAATATAAAAACAGTCATTTCTCCAGAGTTTGGTATATACATTACATCTAAGTAATCTGCAAAAATGATGTTACCAGAAACCCATGCAAAGAGCGCCAAAGCTATAACCATAATAGCCGACGAACCTGCTGCCAAACCATCTATTCCATCCGTTAAATTTGCTCCATTAGAAACACCTGTTACAATAAAAACAACTACAAATATGAAAACTATCCATCCATATTTTTCATAACCATCACCTAAAAAACTCAATGCTTTAGAGTAATCTAACTCATTGTTCTTTAAAAAAGGAACCGTTGTTTTTGTTGATTTATGCGCTTCACCAAAAACAATTTTTCTACCTTCTTTATTTACTATTTGCTGGTCTTTAGGTAATTGTTCTTTAATGGTAACTCCATCGTTAAAATAAAGCATAGACCCAACAATGATCCCTAAACCAACCTGACCTAAAACTTTAAACTTACCGCTTAAACCGCCTTTATCTTTTTTGAAAACTTTTATATAATCATCTAAAAAACCAATTAACCCCATCCAAACCGTGGTTATAATCAAAATGATTACATAAATATTATCTAATTTGGCTAATAATAAAACCGGAATTAATGTTGCTAAAATGATAATAACACCACCCATTGTTGGTGTGCCTGATTTTTGTTTTTGACCATCTAAACCTAAATCTCTTACCGTTTCTCCAACTTGTTGATTTCTTAAAAAATCGATAATTCTTTTACCATAAATGGTAGAAATTAATAAGGATAAAATAAAGGCCGCTGCAGCTCTAAATGTGATAAAATGAAACAATCCTGCACCAGGAAAATCCATTATACTTTCTAAATATTCAAATAAATAATACAGCATTCTTAATTATTTTTTAATTGGTTGAAACAACTTTTCACTTCTTCTAAATCATCAAAATGAACTCTAAATCCGTTTATTTCTTGATAATCCTCATGTCCTTTTCCGGCAATTAATATGATATCTCCATTTTCAGAAAACTTGCAAGCTGTTTTTATTGCTTGTCTTCTATCTAAAATTGATAATGTTTTTTTATAATTTTCTGCAGCAACACCAACTTCCATTTCATCTAAAATAGTTTGCGCATTTTCTGTTCTTGGATTGTCTGACGTAAAAATTGCTTGACTACTTAATTGTGAAGCAATGTGTGCCATTTTAGACCTTTTTGTTTTATCTCTATCACCACCACAACCAACAACTGTAATTAATTTCTCGTTACCAGTTCTAATATCATTAATAGTTTCTAACACATTTTTTAAAGCATCTGGCGTATGTGCATAATCTACAATTGCTGTAACTCCATCACCAGAAACCACATATTCAAAACGTCCGCTTACATTTTCTAACTGACTTATAATCGTTAAGATTTCTAATTTTTCTAAACCTAATAATTCTGCCGTAGCATAAATTGCCAATAAATTAGAAGCATTAAATTGACCGATTAACTTCGTCCAAACTTCTGTATCATTTAACTTTAAAAGGGTTCCAGAAAATTGCTTTTCTAAAATCTTCGCTTTATAATCTGCTAGCGTTTTTAACGCATACGTTTTCTTCTTTGCTTTGGTGTTTTGCAACATAAAGTCGCCATTTTTATCATCAATATTTGTCAATGCAAAAGCAGATTTTGGTAACAAATCAAAAAATGATTTCTTTACATCTCTATATTCTGCAAATGTTTTATGATAATCTAAATGATCGTGTGATAAGTTGGTAAAAACCCCACCTGCAAACGTTAACCCTTCTGTCCTTTTTTGATGAATTCCATGAGAACTCACTTCCATAAAACAATAATCTACACCTTCATCAATCATTTTATCTAAATAACTATTGATTGTTACAGAATCTGGTGTTGTATGTGTTGCTTTAAACTCCGTTTCATCAACCAAAACCTTTACCGTAGAAAGCAAACCAACTTTATAACCTGCTCTTTTAAATAATTGATATAAAAGCGATGCTATTGTTGTTTTTCCATTTGTCCCTGTAACTCCTACTAAAGGAAGTTTTTTTGATGGATTATCATAAAAATTAGAAGCCATAACAGCCAAAGCTACATTTGCATCTGCAACTTGAACATAAGTAATGCCTTCTTTTTTATCCGCAGGAAAATCTTCGCAAATAATTGCGATTGCTCCCAAAGAAATTGCTTTCTCTATATATAAATGACCATCTACAGAAACTCCTTTTTGAGCAACAAAAACAGCATTCTTTTCAATCTTTCTAGAATCGAAAACAATAGCACTCACCTCAACATCTGTAAGTCCAAATACTTGGTGAATAGCAACCTGATATAATATGTCTTTTAAATTCTTCAGCTTATGAAAGTTTTAAAATAATTGTTCTTCCTTTTATTAACTTTTCTCCCTTACGTAGTGATTGAGACTTCACTTTTCCTGATCCTGAAACTTGCACTTTTAATCCAATATTCTCTAACAAAGACAAAGCATCCATTCCGGACATCCCTCTAACATCTGGAATTTCTTGATACTCCTTGTTTAATTTTTTATCAAAATTTAAGTATTGCTTATCTATTGACGCAAATTCTGTTTTATCTTTTACAGATTGATTATCTATTGGTGTTGTTGTGTAAATTTTCTGAGCAATCTCTTTAAACACAGGTCCAGCAACCGTTGCCCCATAATACCCTTTCTCTTTCTTTGGATCGTGAATAACCACAATGCAAGAATATTTTGGTTTATCCGCAGGAAAAAAACCTACAAATGACGTCACATAATGCTTGGTAGAATAATGCCCATATACTGTTTTGCCCTTATCATCTACATGTTTTGGAATGTATTTTTGTGCCGTTCCTGTTTTGCCTGCCATAGAAAAATTAGGAGAATAAATATTACGTGCCGTACCTTTAGTTACAACATTTTCTAACACTTTCTTTAACTTTGCTAAAGTTTCATCTGAAGCTATTTTAGGGTTCACAATTTCGGTTTCAAAAAGTTTCTCCGTTTTATCTTCTTTTCTTAACTCCTTAACAAATCTTGGTTTTACCATAACACCATTGTTTGCAACCGCATTGTAAAACATTAATGTTTGCATTGGCGTAACAGAAATCCCATACCCCCAAGCCATCCATTCTAAAGATATTTTACTCCAAGCTTTATCTTTAGGATTCGGTATATAAGGCATTCCTTCTCCTTTTATCTGAAACCCAATAGGTTTTGTAAAACCATATTCAACTATTTTATTATAATATTTTTCAGGATTTTTATCATAAAACTTTTTTATAATCTTCACCACACCAACATTAGAAGAAACCTCTAAAACTCTTGCTGCAGAAATTTTACCATATCCACCTCTGTGAGAATCTTCTACTTTTCTATTATTTACATAAATCCTCCCTTTCTCGGTATCTACAATTGTAGAAGTATCTATCACTTTATCATCTAAAGCCACCATTAAACTTGCCAACTTAAAAGTAGAACCAGGCTCATGACTTTCCCAAACAGCATAGTTTCTTTTTTCGTAATACGTTCCTTTAGAAGTTCTCCCTAAATTAGAAATTGCTTTAATTTCACCAGTTGCCGTTTCCATAACTACCGCACAACCATGTTCTGCCTCAAAATATTTTAAGTTATCTAACAACGCATGATGCGTTATATCCTGAATATTAACATCTATTGTTGTAATAATATCATGGCCATCGATAGGCTCTTTCTCATTTACATCATTAATTGGTTTCCATTGGTTTTTAGCAATTTTCTGCTTCCATCTTAAACCATTTTCTCCTTGCATATAATCTGCAAAAGCACCTTCTATACCGGCTTCTCCTCTAAAATCATCATACCCAATAGTACGCTCTGCTATTTTACCTATCGGATGCGCTCTAACTGTTTTATGTTCTGCAATAAAACCACCCTTATAAACCCCTTTATTAAAAATTGGAAATTGCTTTATTTTTAAGTAATCTGTATAACCAATATTTCTTGCAATTAAGAGATACCTATTTCTTCTCTTTTTTGCCGTTCTTAATTTATTTTGATAATAATAAGGAGTTCTCCCAAACATACCGGAAAGTTCTTTAGACAAACCAACAATGTTTTTCTCAAAAACCTCACTCGCTACAGCAACCACATCCATTCTAATAGTAAATTTAGACATCGATGTTGCCAACAAATTACCATCTGCCGCATACACATTACCTTTATTAGCGTAAATGGTATCTTGCCTAATTGCTAACTCTGTAAAAAGCTTTCTATATTTTTCTCCTTCTGAATGCTGAATCGTAAATACACGAAACACAATAGCTAACAAAAAAAGCGTCATAAAAGCAGCTATCAAGTAGAATTTGGTAAGTATGCTTTTTTTCTGAGTTGCCAATTTTATTAATCTTTAATGGTTACTTTAATTTTTTTTGGAGGGGACTTTAAAGGCTCTAAACCTCTTACTTTTGCTTTTTCTCTGATACTCGATTCCATTTTCATTCTCATTAAAATAGTACCCGTATCTACATACACTGCTCTTAACTCTCTTTTCTTTTTATTCAATTTTGATATCTGAATAACTTTTTTATCCGCATTATGCGCACTTGTTATCATTATCAGCAACAAGGCCACCACAAAAATGATAATACGCCAGTTTTTAAAAGCATAATCATCCGTAAGGAAACTCCCTCTTAAAAAATCGTAGATGTTTTTTTTTGCCTTAGACATCTTACTTCTTTAATGTTGCTATTCTTAATTTAGCACTCCGAGCCCTATTATTTATCTTAACTTCCGCTGGAGTAGGAATAATCAACTTTCCAACTTTCTGCATCGGCTCATTACTGCGCCCAAAAGCATCTTTTTCTAACTCTCCTTTAAACAAACCGGTTCTTATAAATCTCTTTACCAATCTATCTTCTAAAGAATGATAAGAGATTACACTTAATCGACCATCTTCTTTTAATAGATTAGGCATTTGCTCTAAAAACTCTTTTAAAACATCTAACTCTTCGTTAACCTCTATTCTTATCGCTTGAAAAATCTGTGCTATGATTTTATGTTCTTTTGCTTTTGGCAAATACTTTTGCAAAACTTGTCTTAACTGAAAACTTGTGTCAATTTTTTCTTCTTGTCTTTTTTCAACAATCGTTTTTGCTATATTTCTAGAATTTCTTAATTCTCCATATAAAAACAATATTTCTGCTAATTTCTCTTCAGAATACTTATTAACAATTTCTTTTGCCGATGTTTTTGATTTTTGATTCATTCTCATATCCAAATCACCATCAAAACGAGTAGAAAACCCTCTTTCCGCTTCATCAAACTGATGAGAAGAAACACCTAAATCAGCCAAAACCCCATCTACCTTCCTCACTCCATGAAACCTCAAGAATCTTGAGATAAACCTAAAATTCTCAGGAATCAAAACAAAACGTTCATCATCAATTACATTCTCTAAAGCATCCGGATCCTGATCAAAACCAAACAACCTTCCGTTTTCACCTAATCTCTTCAAGATTTCTCTTGAGTGACCCCCACCACCAAACGTTACATCTACATAGACACCGTCTTCCTTAATAGAAAGCGCATCTACACTTTCTTGCAATAAAACTGGATTATGATAATTCATCAAATTCTGTATTTCCCATTACTTCCTCAGCCAAATCAGCAAAATCATCTGCCGCATCATCAATGGCTTTTTCATACTTGTCTTTATCCCAAATCTCTATAATATTTACAGAGGACGACATAACAACTTGTTTCTTAATACCCGCAAACTCAAATAAATCTTTCGGAATTAAAATTCTTCCAGTTGCATCTAACTCAACCATTTTTACACCTGCCGTAAATCTTCTAATAAAATCATTGTTCTTTTTATTAAATCTGTTTAGTTTGTTGATTTTTTCCATCATCAAATTCCATTCTTGCATCGGATACAACTCTAAACACGGCTGAAAAACAGCTCTCTTTACCACAAAACCATCTTGTAACACAGAACTCAGTTGCTTTTTAAAGGCTGATGAAAACATCAATCTCCCCTTAGCATCTGATTTACACTCATATGTACCAATTAGGTTTACCACTCTAGTATATTGTTAATTGACATCAAAAATATATAAATTTTACCACTTTTTACCACTTTTTACCACATTGTTAATAAATAACGCATTTGTTAACAAATCATTGCATTTAAAATCTGATTTAATTTAAAAATAGTCGTTTCCGAAAACGATATCTATTTCACAAAAAAGAATTACATTTGCTTTTAGACAATTGAAAAAAATTAATGACTGACAAGTTAACAACGGAAGGGAAATTTACATATGCAGAAGCCGGAGAAGGACCTGCAATCATTATTTTACATGGATTGATGGGAGCTTTAAGTAATTTTGACTCAACATTTGATCATTTTTCTAATAATGGATACAAAGTTTTAATCCCAGAACTACCTTTATACTCTTTACCTCTTATAAAAACCAATGTTAAAAACTTAGCAAAGTTCTTAAAAGATTTTTTAGAACATAAAAATATAAATAACGCCATCCTTTTAGGCAATTCTTTAGGAGGTCATATTGCATTGTATTTTACAAAACAATACCCAGAAAAAGTAAGCGCACTTGTACTTACAGGAAGCTCTGGTTTATATGAAAAAGCGATGGGAGATAGTTTTCCTAAAAGAGGAAACTACGAATATATAGAACAGAAAGCTAGAGAGGTCTTTTACGACCCTGCGATTGCTACCAAAGAATTGGTTGATGACGTTTACAGTACTGTAAATGACAGAATGAAAGCTTTAAAAACATTATCTATTGCCAAAAGCGCAATTAGACACAATATGGCAAACGACTTACCAAATATGAAACATCCAACATGTTTAATTTGGGGAAAACAAGATGGTGTTACACCTCCTGAATCGGCAGAAGACTTTCATAAACTTTTACCGAACTCAGACTTGTTTTGGTTAGACAAATGCGGGCATGCAGCAATGATGGAAAAACCAGAAGAATTCAATCAAGTTCTTCACAAATGGTTTGTTTCTAGAAATATATAAATTTTATGAAAATTAGATCTGCAGAGTTTGTAATGAGCAATAGTAATGTTACTAAAGCTCCAAAAGAAAGAGTGCCCGAATATGCTTTTATTGGTCGCTCTAACGTTGGTAAATCTTCATTAATTAATATGTTAATGGAACGTAAAGATTTAGCTAAAATTTCTGGAAAACCTGGTAAAACACAACTTATTAATCATTTTAAAATAAATGATGAGTGGTTTTTAGTAGATTTACCTGGGTATGGTTACGCCAAAGTTTCTAAAAAGAAAAGAACTATTTTTCAGTTTTTTATAGAAAACTATTTCAAAGAAAGAGAACAATTGGTATGTACTTTTGTTTTAATTGATTCTAGACACGATCCTCAAAAAATTGATTTAGAATTCATGAAGTTCTTAGGAGAAAACCAAATTCCGTTTTGTATTGTTTTTACAAAAGCAGACAAATTAGGAAGCTCTAAAATAAACAAACAAATTACTTCTTATAAAAAGAAATTATTAAACACTTGGGAAACGCTCCCTACCTCTTTTATCACTTCTTCTAGTACAGGATTAGGTAGAGAAGAATTTTTAACATTTATTGATGGTGTTAACGAAGATGTTGCTAAAGATTTTAAATAAATTTGAATGCATTCTACAAAAGAAAATCTACAGATTTTATTTGAAGACAACCATATTATCATTGTAAATAAACGCGCTGGCGATATTACGCAAGGTGATAAAACAGGCGACAAACCTTTAAGTGACGTTGTTAAAGAATATATTAAAGACAAGTATAACAAACCGGGAAACGTTTATCTAGGCGTTGTACACAGATTAGACAGACCCACTTCTGGTATTATTATTTTTGCTAAAACGTCTAAATCTTTAGAGCGTCTTAATAAGATGCTACGCGATAAAACTATTAATAAAACGTATTGGGCGGTTGTAAAAAATCATCCGAAGAAAGAAAAAGATACCTTAATTAATTTCTTAAGAAAGAACCCAAAGAACAATAAATCTACCGCATACCCTAAAGAAATTGAAGGCAGTAAAAAAGCCATTCTACATTATACTGTTGTTAAAAAATTAGACAACTACTCTTTAATAGAAGTAGATTTAGAAACAGGGAGACACCACCAAATAAGATCTCAATTAGCTAATATTGGAAGCCCAATAAAAGGAGATTTAAAATACGGATTTGACAGAAGCAATAAAGATGGAAGCATCCACTTGCATGCCCGTAGAATTAAATTTATACACCCTGTAACCAAAGAGGAAGTTAACATTACCGCTCCAACCCCTAAAGAAGTTATTTGGAACGCTTGTAACTAATTGCTATCTTTAAAGAATTAATTTTTCTTTATGAAGAAGCTAAAGCACTTACTAACAAGTTCTTTACCCAGAACTGCTTACACTTTATATCTATCAGGTTTTACCCGCATTCTGCTCTTCTTGTTGGTTTTTAGTAATAAATAAAAAAATAAAAGAAATATAATTTATGGATATAATTAATATTTTGCAAGCGCAAAGAAATTACTTCTCAGAACAACAAACAAAAGATATTTCTTTTAGAAAAGAGTGTTTAAAAAAACTAGAAAAAGAACTTATTAAAAGAGAGTCTGCTATTGTAAAAGCATTGCACGATGATTTTAAAAAATCTGAATATGAAGCCGTTTTAACAGAAACCTCTATTGTATTGTCTGAATTAAAAATGACAATCGATAAACTTACCTCTTGGGCAAAACCAAAAAGTGTTTTACCATCCCTTTTAAACTTTCCTTCTTCGGCAAAAATACACAAAGAACCTTATGGAGCCGTTTTAGTAATTGCTCCCTGGAACTATCCGCATCAATTAGCTTTTGCTCCATTAATAGGCGCAATTGCAGCAGGAAATACTGTTGTTTTAAAACCCTCTGAACTTACACCAAACACAAGTGCAATTACCAAAAAAATAATTGAAACCGTTTTTGATAAAAAACAAGTTGCAGTTATTGAGGGTGGTGTTGAAGTTTCTACAAAATTATTAGCACAACGTTGGGATTATATTTTCTTTACAGGAAGTGTTTTTGTAGGGAAAATTGTAGCAAAGGCTGCTGCAGAATTCCTTACTCCTATTACCTTAGAATTAGGAGGTAAAAGTCCTTGTATTGTTGATAAAACAGCTAACATTAAATTAGCTGCTAAAAGAATTGTTTGGGGAAAATTTATTAACGGAGGACAAACTTGTATTGCACCAGACTACTTATTGATTCACAAATCAAAAAAAGAAGAATTTGTTAATTGCTTTAAAAACGAATTGATAAAAGCTTATGGAGAAAACCCCGAAACCTCCAAAGATTTTCCTAGAATTATAAACCTAAAAAACTTTAATAGACTTGCTTTAATGTTAGAAAATGAAAGCTTTTTAATTGGCGGAAAAACCAATAAAGAAGACCTATTTATTACTCCGACTTTAATTAACGAACCTTCTTTAGACAGCGAAGTAATGAAAGGCGAAATTTTCGGCCCAATACTCCCTGTAATTTCTTATGAATCTGAAGAAGAAATAGACAAAATTATTTCTAAATACGATAAACCACTTGCATTCTATATTTTTTCTACGGATAAGAAAATCGCTAAAAAAATGATTGCAAAATATTCTTTTGGCGGAGGAACAATTAACGACACAACAGTCCATTTTGTAAATCATAGATTGCCCTTTGGTGGCGTAGGAGAAAGTGGAATTGGTAGTTATCATGGTAAACTAACTTTCGAAATATTTTCTCATAGCAAAGGTGTTGTTACAAGAGGTAATTGGTTAGACTTAACAATTAGATACGCTCCTTATACTGATAAATTAAAAAAATTACGGGCATTATTAAAGTGGACATAAATTTTATACAACCAGAATTATTAAAAGTGTAAAATAACTTCTAAACCTTTAGATAATAAACATTGGTAAACATTTAACAGAAATGAAGATAATTCCATCTGATAAAATTGAAATAGTAACGACTCTTTCAATTCAAGAAGCTAGAAAAATATTGTCAGAAAATATTCGGCCAAAAAAAATATTTAAATTTAGTTTTAACCAACCCCCAAGAAAAGGAATTGTTTGAAGCAGATTTTGAGCAAGATAGTTTTAAAATACAACGAATTATAACTGGTCGAAATTCTTTTCTCCCTCAAATTAAAGGACAAATTCTACCGAGTATCAACGGAACTAGATTGGTTGCAGATTTAAAAATTCACTCTTCTGTAATTGTATTTATGCTATTCTGGTTGACTTTTGTTGGTTTTGCATTCATTACAGGAATCATTGGAGTCATAAACCAAGGAATTAACCCTTTATTTTTAATTGTTCCCTTAATTATGATTGGTTTCGGAATTGGATTAATTAATTACGGATTCAATAGTCAAAAAGAAAAATCAATAAATGATTTAAAGAAAATATTAAACGGACATACAAAAGCATAAAAACGCTTTGCCCACAAAGAACAAAGTTATAATCATTATTCCTTGGGCTTCAAAATCAACACATTTTCACTTGCTTCAATTTCAGATTGATTCAGTCTCATCTTCACAAACTTTCCATCTAAATACTTTTGAGTTTGATCTTTGTAATACTCACTAAACCTATTTCCAGATTGACCTGTAGGAATAATTGCCAAACTATTCTCTATATCAGAAAAATCGATAACTCTTCTTGTTGATGGCCCCGCAGTTACCTTATAATACCCTGTGCTATCTAGTTTAAAAATCTGATTGTTAATTACCTCATTCCCTCCAATAGTTTCAAACGGACCAACATTAAAAAAAGCACGCAACAATCCACCTGCTTTACCAATTGCATGTTCATACTCTACAGAAATAACACGATTCCAAGTCCAATCATCTACATTTTCTCCTAATTGATTTTGTAAAAAAACAAAAGACTTTTTAAAGGATGCTAGAACAATGTCTTTTCTAGTTTCAATTTTATTCTTGGTAGCAATATTATCCCACCAAACAGAATTCTCTCTATTTACTTGATTTGGTAAAACCTCATCTTGCAATTGCGAATTGATAAACAAATCAAAACTACCTCCTAATTCATCTTGATACGTTTCCTTTAAAAATTCATATAAAAAACGATTATAAATCGTTGGTGCAACTGCCGTTTTTAAATACGTTCCATCCCAATTTTCTAAAACTGAAAAAGCTTTTCTTTCTGATACTGTTAAAATAGACTTATCGACACTTTTTAACAAACTATGAATAATTCCTGGCACTGTAGCGGATTTTACATCATACGTCATATCAGCAATATCTTCTTTTGTAAAATCATTTTTTTTGTCTAATAATTCTACAATTCTTTTAGCCCTATCTTGTGGTTGATAATAGCCTGAATACAATTTACCTCGCACAGAATCCACTTGATTATTGGCAGAATACACGTAATTCCAACTCGGGTTAATTGCTTTCGGATTCTCTTCAAAAGGTAAATACTCAAGTATTTCATCCTCTCCAGAAGCTCCATTTAAATACGTTTTAGAAGATAAACCTTCTCTTAACGCATATAATTTAGCAGAAGAAAACCAAGCAATATTATCTTCAGCATCTCCATACATTACATTTAAACCAGGTGCGTGAATTCTAGAAACCGCTTTTTTAAAATCACTGATAGAATTTGCATGAGCAAGGCCATAAGAAACATCTAGCATATCATTTGGCAACTGCGTATAAATCCAACTCATGGCAATAGGCCTATCATCTATAACATGTTCTATTAAACCATTCATTATAGGTCCGTGTTTACTTACTTTTACTTGAAAAGTAGTGTCTCTCTCATTTTTTATAGAAATGGTTTTACTCCTTAATTCATACGCTTTATAACCAGCTACTGTTTTATACTCTAAAGCATTATCAGGGTTACTTTCTTCCACATAAAAATTTAAATCGTCATTCGCTAACATGGTCAATCCGTAAGCATACTCTCTATTATGACCTAACAAAGGAAACGGCATCAACGCAATATTGAAACCATAAATTTCAAAATTGGGAGTTTTTATATGATTCTGATACCAAACTGAAGGCTGTGAATACGCAATATGCGGATCGTTTTCAAAAATCACTTTTCCGTTCTTTGTTTTTTCCGGTGCAAGTACCCAAGAATTACTTCCTATAAAAGGAGACACTGGTAAATCGTCCATAATAGAAGCTACAGAATTAGAAATTGTCGCTTCTATTTTTGTTGGTACACTTGTTCTGTTAATGGTTAAGTAGTCACTATTAGAACTTAACAATTCATTTAAATAAGAGTTTCCTAATTTTTCTTTTATTTCCGTTAATAAAGGGTCTGTTTTGTGCGCAACCGCAAAACTAAAAGACATGTACCCAAAAACATTATAAATATCTTTTAGGGTATATTTTTCTTTCTCTACTCCTACTAAAGTAAATTCTATAGGCGTTTTTCCTTCTTTTATAAATTGATTTACACCATCTAAATAAGATTGCGTTAAAATATAAGAATCGGCCGTTTTATCTAAACCTGTAATGGTTTTATCTGCCGCTTCTTCTATCCCTAACCCTCCAAAAAACTGATCGACTCTCACCAAGTCTTTTCCAAAAATTTCAGACAATCTTCCGGCTGCAATTCTTCGCATTAATTCCATTTGCCACAATCGATCTTGCGCATGCAAATATCCTAAAGCAACATAGGCATCTTTTTGATTTTGGGCGTTTATATGTGGCACACCAATATCATCAAAATAGACGGTTACCTCATCAGAAAGGTTTTTCAATTCTAATTCTCCAGAATAATTTGGATGATATGTTTTAGAGTACAACCAAACAGAAACTGCGAGCAATACCACAAGAATTAACAGAATTCTTAAAAAACGTCTTAAAAACTTCATAAAATTGATTTTTATCAAAGATAACAGAATTATTATTTAAGGATAACTGCAAAGAAAATGAAAGACATTTTGTATTTTTGAGGTGCAAAATTTTTTATATGAAAAAAATTCAAATGGTTGACCTACAAGGTCAATATCAACAAATAAAAGAAGCTGTAAATACTTCTATAGAACAAGTTTTAAATACTTCAGCATATATCAACGGACCTTTGGTTCATGAGTTTCAAGCAGATTTAGAAAAATATTTAGGCGTAAAGCACGTAATCCCTTGTGCAAACGGAACCGATGCATTGCAAATTGCAATGATGGGTTTAGGTTTAGAACAAGGTGATGAAGTGATTACCGCAGATTTTACTTTTGCTGCAACCGTAGAAGTTATTGCATTGTTAAGACTAACACCTGTTTTGGTAGATGTAGATGCAGAAACATACAACATAGATATTGAAGCTTTAAAAAGAGCCATCACTCCAAAAACTAAAGCCATTGTACCTGTTCATTTATTCGGACAAGTAGCAAATATGGATGCTGTTCTGGAAATAGCAAAAGAACATAATCTTTTTGTAATTGAAGATAATGCACAAGCAATTGGTGCTAATTACACCTTTAAAGACGGAACCAAAAAGAAAGCAGGAACTATCGGAAACGTTGGTACAACTTCTTTTTTCCCTTCTAAAAACTTAGGTTGTTATGGTGATGGTGGAGCCATTTTCACCAATGATGATGAATTAGCACATACCATTCGTGGTATTGTAAATCACGGTATGTACACACGTTATTATCATGATGTAGTTGGTGTAAACTCTCGTTTAGATTCTATACAAGCTGGAGTACTAAAAGCGAAACTACCTTTATTAGATACGTATTGTGAAGCTAGAAGAAATGCTGCTCGTTTTTACAACAAAGCGCTTTCTGTTTCAGAACATATTATTACGCCAACAACAAGCGCATGTGGAGAAATTTGCGACACTTGTGATTGCCATGTTTTTCATCAATATACATTACAAATTACAAATGGCAAAAGAGATGATTTACACAAACATTTGTTAGCACAAGGAATTCCGAATGCAATCTATTATCCAGTTGCACTGCATTCTCAAAAAGCGTATGCCGACGCCCGTTATAAAGAAAGTGATTTCCCTGTAACAAACGAATTGATAAAGACTGTAATTTCTTTACCAATGCATACAGAACTAGATAAAGAACAACTTACATTTATAACAAAAACGATTTTAGATTTCGTTAACTAAAACAACATAATGAAAAGAATATTAGTAACAGGAGGATTAGGTTTTATTGGTTCTCACACAGTAGTAGAGTTACAAAATGAAGGCTTTGAAGTAGTAATTATTGATGATTTATCTAATACATCTATCAATGTTTTAGACAACATAACATCTATAACAGGTGTTAAACCAGATTTTCATCAAATTGATTTAAGAATTAAAAGTGATGTAAAAAACTTTTTTGACAATAACAAAGTAGATGGAATTATTCACTTCGCTGCGTTTAAAGCAGTTGGAGAAAGCATGCACAAACCTTTAGATTATTATGAAAATAATCTAGGTTCTCTTATCTACTTATTACAAGAAATGAGAGATAGAAAATTAGACAATTTTATTTTTTCTTCTTCTTGTACAGTTTATGGGCAAGCAGATGAATTACCTATTACAGAAAATGCACCTGTAAAAGCGGCTGAATCTACGTATGGAAACACAAAACAAATTGGTGAAGAAATTTTAAGTGACGCTAGTAGAGCACATAACTTAAACATTATCGCTTTAAGATACTTTAACCCAATTGGAGCGCATCCATCAATTAAAATTGGAGAATTACCTTTAGGCGTTCCTCAAAACTTAATTCCTTATATTACACAAACTGCAGCAGGTATGCGTGCCGAATTATCTGTTTTTGGTGATGATTATGATACTGTAGACGGTACTGCTGTTCGTGATTATATTCACGTAGTAGATTTAGCAAAAGCACATATTGCTGCTTTACAGCGTTTGATTAAAAAGAACAATAAAAAAGCATTTGAATATTTTAATGTAGGTACAGGAAAAGGAAGTTCTGTTTTAGAAGTAATTAAAGCTTTTGAAAAAGCATCTGGAAAACCATTAAATTATAAAATTGTTCCAAGAAGAGAAGGAGATATTACTGCTGCTTATGCAGATACTACCATTGCAAACAAAGAGTTAAACTGGAAAACAGAACAGACTCTAGAAGAAGCATTAGCGTCTTCATGGAAATGGCAACTAGCTCAAAAATAAATTCAAAACTAAAAAACTCCAATTATTAAAATTGGAGTTTTTTTTTAGCACACCTTCTTTCAATAACCTTATTATTTATATTATTTCTTAAAGGTATTTTTTATGAAATTTTCTGGGAAACGCTATTTAGATTATTCATCATTTATTAAATTAACTTTCGGCGAAAGAGTTAAAAAACATCATTAGACATTGGGTTTTCTTGTCCTAATAGAGATGGATCTAAAGGTTACGGAGTGAAGCGTCCTGAAATAGGTTGACTAAAAATTAAACATTTAATTATAGTCACTTATGAAAACACAAAAAGAACACTGGCGAAAAAAAAGCTACGAAAAAGTAACTTTAGAACTCAAATTATTCGTCGTTGACCAAATTCAAAATGGTCAGATCTCTACAAACTTTGCTTCCATAAAATACGATATTCCTAGAACTACTATTTCATATTGGATTAGAAAATATAGTACCTTAGCTCAACAAAATAAAGGTATGAGTAAACTAGACGAAATTAAAAAACTAAAGGAACGTATTGAAGAACTGGAGTTTGTAAAGGACTTTCAGCAAGATATTATTGCTGATATGGAAATCATTACTGGCGTCGATTTGTCAAAAAAGTCGCTACCCAAAACATTAGCAAAAGAGATAGAACTAAAGAAGAAAAAAATTTTAAAAGAAAATGGCTCTATCAATGTTTTGGGATTAGTAAACAAGCCTTTTACAAAAGAGAAAAAGTAAAACAAAGTAAAGCGATAAACGACACTAAAATAATTACGATGGTCAAAGAATATCGTAAAAAAGTAAGCTCCAGAACTGGGGGTAAAAAACTCTATAAAGAACTTAAAAATCAGTTGATAGAACAAAGAATTAAAATCGGTAGAGATAAGTTTTTTGATGTATTAAGACTGCATAATTTACTCGTCCCTAAACTCAAAAACTACATAACTACCACAAACTCTAATCATCTATTTAAAAAATATAAAAACCTCATTCAAAACAAAATACCTACTAGACCCGAACAACTTTGGGTAAGCGATATTACATACATTAAAACAGAAAAAGGACACAACTATTTAGCAATTGTAACCGATGCATACTCTAAGAAAATTATGGGATATAAATTAGATGACCATATGAGGGTATCACTCTGTAAAGATGCTTTAAAAATGGCTTTAAAAAATAGAAAATATCCATCGAAAAAGTTGATTCATCATTCTGACAGAGGTATGCAATACTGTTGCCCAGAATATACCCTGTTTGCTGAAAGTAATGGAATAACAATGAGCATGACAGAGCAATATGATCCATATGAAAACGCTATTGCTGAGAGAATCAATAGAACTTTGAAATATGAATATGGACTTAGAAACTGCCTTAAAAACACTCTTATTGCTCAAAAATCAGCTAAACAAGCTGTATATATTTACAACAATTTAAGAACACATTTTAGCCTAGAATTAAGAAAACCAGCTGAAGTACATTTAAATCCAAACATCAAATACAAATCCTATCGAAAAAATAATGTAAATTTGACGGAACTTACAATTTAAAAACAAACATAGTTCAAAATATTTTTTGCCTTCTAAACGGCTAAAAAAATAGTTTGAACGGTATAAATTAACCTAAAAAAAGGTCAACCTATATCAGGACAATACAGAGGTTGTACCTATTGCAATAACAACACCTTTTAACCCTGATTATTGCCAACCAACAAAAGACATAAAACAACAGTTAGAAGAAGGTGTTTCTAGATTTGCTACCAAATATAAAACACAACAATACTTAGCGTATTTTCAGGCATACACAAATACGTATTCAGATTTTGAATCGTTAAAAAAAATGTATGACGAGGCTTTAAGTGTAACAAATGTAGTTGGTTTGGTTATTGGCACAAGACCCGATTGTATTTCTGATTAAGTTATTGATTACCTATCTTTTCTATCAAAAAAATATTTTATTTCTCTAGAATTTGGTGTGGAAAGCACTTTAAATAAAACATTAAAAAAAGTAAACAGATGTCATACCTATGATGACACTGTTGCTACTTTTAACAAATGTAAAAACAGAGGTTTTCATTTAGGTACCCATTTAATTATGGGTTTACCAGGAGAAACCAAAGAAGACTTATTAAACCACGCTATTGAAATTTCTAAACGACCTATTGACTCCTTAAAATTACACCATTTACAAATTGTAAAAAAATCGATCATGGTCTCTCAATACAATCGAAACCCAGAAGATTTTCAGCTTTTTACTCCAGAGAGCTATATTCAATTTATAACCGAGTTCGTAGCATTATTAAGACCAGATATTGTGATAGAACGTTTTATCAGTCAAGCTCCTATTGACTTATTAATAGCACCAAAATGGAACGGACTAAAAAACTTTGAAATGGTTGCTAAAATTGATAAAAAAATGATAGACGAAGATTCTTGGCAAGGAAAGAATTATAAATCCATTTCAATTAATAAATAGTTTTAAAATAAAGAAACAGATCCTTAGAAACATCAGCAACAAAAATAATTTAGTTTGTTTCTAAATTTTTTAAAAACTTAACTTCGAATATAAAACATTGAAACGATTCTATATTCATATAGTTAACGAAACCTCAAAATAACACATAAAAAAAACGAACTCTTACGAGTTCGTTTTTTAAATTATAAATAATTCTTTGAAATTTATTCTGGTAAATTTGCTCCACTAGCAGCAACAGATCTATCTATTTTACGCATTAAACCTTGTAAAACTTTACCAGGTCCAACTTCAATAAATTCAGTTCCTCCATCTGCAATCATTGCTTGTACACATTGCGTCCATTTTACTGGCGCAGTTAATTGAGCAATTAAATTTTCTTTAATCTCATCTGGACTTGTAACTGCTTTTGCTACCACATTCTGATAAATAGCACATGTAGGCGTGCTAAAATCAGTTGCCTCAATTGCAGCAGCCAATTCAGCTCTTGCAGGCTCCATCATTGGTGAGTGAAATGCTCCACCAACAGGTAATAACAAGGCTCTCCTTGCTCCTTTTTCTGTTAATACTTCACACGCTTTTTCAACTGCAGCAATTTCCCCAGAAATAACTAATTGTCCAGGACAATTGTAATTTGCAGCAACCACTACTCCATCAATTTCTGCACACGTTTCTTCCACAATATTATCTGCCAATCCTAAAACAGCAGCCATTGTAGAAGAAGCTGCTTCACATGCTTTTTGCATTGCTAAAGCACGTTTAGAAACCAACTTTAAACCATCATCAAAAGTTAAAACTCCGTTTGCAACCAAAGCAGATAATTCTCCTAAAGAGTGTCCTGCAACCATTTCTGGTTGAAAAGAATCTCCTAAAACTTTCGCTAAAATTACAGAGTGTAAAAAGATTGCTGGCTGCGTAACTTTCGTTTCTTTTAATTGCTCAGCAGTTCCTTCAAACATAATATCTGTAATCGAGAATCCTAAAATTTTGTTTGCTTTTTCAAAGTATTCTTGCGCTAATGCAGACTTTTCGTATAAATCCAATCCCATTCCTGTAAATTGCGCTCCTTGACCCGGAAAAATATATGCTTTCATAAAATATGTGTTTTTGTAACTATTTATTCTTTTAATTAGTGACAAAAATAATCATTTTTATTGGAAGCTAATCCCGCTTGTAGTTTATCTTGGGTGTAGTCGAAAGGCACTCCTTTTTTATATTCCGAAAAAGAGTAAAAAAAGGTTCAAATAATCACTTTAATCGAGCTCAATAGAATAACCAAACAGTAAAATTCTATCAGGGAGAAATATATCATTTAGATGATATTTTGACCTTTAACGAATCTATTTTGTTTTAATAACAATTTAAACTTCAGCAGTAAAATCTATATAAAACATGAGCAAATACACTTATCCTTTTTTCATCAATCTAAAAAAAAAGAACTAAAAAATCCTGTAAAAGGTTATTAATTACGCTAGTTACAATACACTTGAAACGCTATCTGAAACAATAATAGAAAAAATACAAAAGGGAGGAATTATATAATACTAAGAACTATTTATACACAATTATTAGTAGTCATTTAATGTGAAGTGCAACAGTTTAAAACCTGTTAACATTAATTTATTATTACTAAAACAAAAATACAAGAAGGAAAATCATAGCATGCCTTTTCTGCCTTACTAACAAAAATTTAATAAATAAAATGAAAAATTAAAGACACCTCTTAAATCTATTTACTTCAACTAGCTAACATAAAGATACCTGGCATTCTTTTTGTTAAATAAATGTTAACATCAAAAATCTACCTAATCAAACTTTAATAAATCAATTCGAAATAATTCGGATAGACAACCCATTTATTAACTTTTAATAACTAGAAATTATGAGTAGAAAAGAATCTCCAGAAATTAACGCAGGCTCTATGGCAGACATTGCGTTTTTATTATTAATCTTCTACTTAGTAACCACAACAATGACCGTTGATTCAGGAATAGCAAGGAAAATTCCGGAAAAGCAAAAAAACCCAACAGATTTAGATATCAATGAAAGGAATATCTTAGAAGTAAACATCAACAAAAACAATCAATTATTTGTAGACGGAAAAATAATTCAATTAAAAGAGTTAAAACAAATTGCGATTAACTTTATAGATAATGGTGGCGGTTTAGACATCAACAAAAACAACTGTGATTGGTGTACAGGAAAAAGAGATAAATCATCATCAGATCATCCATCCAAAGCAATTATATCTATAAAAACAGACCGGTTAATAAATTATGAAACCTATATTTCTTCGTTAAACATTTTAAATTCTGCATACACACATTTACGAAATAAATTAGCAGTTAAGTTACACAACCGAAATTATGAGAGCCTATTAGAAGACTTCAATACCTCTAACAACAGTGATAAAAACATTCAAGAAAAAATAAAATTAATTCGAGAAAAATATCCGCTTTTATTATCCGAGACAGAAATTAATAACTGATACTATAATCAGTAAATTTATTAGTACTTTAGCCTAAAATCAGTCCGTTTTCATGTTCGACTTTATTGAATTTTCTTTATTAGATGTGTTAGACATTTTATTAGTTGCAACACTACTCTACTACATTTACAAACTATTAAAAGGTACAGTTGCTATTAATATAGTTATTGGTATTGCATTTATTTTCTTAATCTGGAAAATTACCCAAGCCTTAAAAATGGAAATGCTAAGTGGTATTTTAGGCTACTTACTTTCTGGTGGAGTTATTGCCTTAATTATTGTATTTCAACAAGAAATACGTAAATTCTTACTGATGATCGGTACTACAAACTTTACCAATAAACGAAGTTTTTTAAAACAACTAAAGTTTTTACAAACAGAAATTAGTTCAGAAATTGATACAGAAACAATTTTAGACGCTTGTAAAAAAATGTCTAAAACAAAAACAGGAGCCTTAATTGTTATTGAACGTACAAATGCTTTAGACTTTTTAATAAACACTGGCGATACAATGAATGCTTTAGTTAATGTAGCTATTTTAGAAAGTGTTTTCTATAAAAACAGTCCTTTACATGATGGAGCGTTAATTATTAGAGATAATTATATTGTTGCAACACGTGTAGTTTTACCCGTTTCAGACAGTACAAAAATACCTGCAAGATTTGGCTTAAGACACAGAGCTGCAATAGGTGTTTCTGAAAAAACAGATGCTGTTTGTTTATTAGTTTCAGAAGAAACAGGAGAAATATCTTATATAAAAGATGGAGGTTTTGAGCTCTATTCTGACCATAATGATCTAAACGAAAAGCTTAGAAAAGATTTTACATAAATACTTTTACACTTTACTATTTTACAAAAAAAGGTTCTCTAAATAGAGAACCTTTTTAAATTTTAAAAATAACTTTACTTATTTAGAAGCAGCCATTTTAGATTGGATTGCAGATAATACACTTTTGTATTTTGCCATTTCTGTAACATCTAATTTAGATGCTAACTCTTTTCCTTTTGCTAATAAAGCAGCTCCTTTAGGCGCTAATGCAGTTATTTTTGCTAAATTACCATTAGCAGCAATATAATTTTTTGCATAAGCAGCATATTGAGTTAAGTTTTCTGTTACAGCTTCGTTAGAAAAACTAGGAATAGTAACTCCTGCTAATGCAGAATTTTTTGCTCCAGAAACAGTTTCTTTAACTCCTTCTACAGCACTTTCAGCACCTTCTACAACAGCATTTGCAGCATCAGTTGCTCCATCTGCAACTGTAGTAGCAGCTTCTTTTGCTCCATCTACAACAGTATTTGCAGCGTCAGTTGCTCCTTCTACTACAGCACCTGCTGCTTCTTTTGCCTCATTTGCTACTGTACCAGCAGCTTCTGTTGTAGCGTCTGCAGCTTTACCAGCTGTTTCTACTGTTGCATCTTTTAAATCTAATGCTCCTTTTTTTGCCTCTTTACAAGACGTTGCTAATAAAGAACCTGCAACTAATACAGATAATACGATTTTTTTCATTTTTTTGATTTGTTTGTTTGAACTACAAATGTATATCAAAAAAACTAACTTTAAGATGCTTTTTCTAGACTAAATTGTTTATCGTACAAATTTTTATAATACCCTTCTTCCCTATCTAACAATTCGTTATGAGTTCCTTCTTCTACAATAAGCCCCTTATCCATTACAATAATCTTATCCGCTTGTTTTATGGTTGCTAAACGATGCGCAATTACAATAGAAGTTCTTCCTTTTGTTATCGTTTCTGTTGCATATTGAATCATTTGTTCTGCATGAGAATCTACAGAAGAGGTAGCCTCATCTAAAATTAAAATACTTGGTTTACTAACATAAGCTCTTAAAAAAGCAATTAATTGTCGTTGGCCAGAAGATAACATGGCACCACGTTCTTTTACATTATATTGATAACCTCCAGGAAGTGTCATTATAAAGTCGTGAATTCCTATTTGCTTTGCAGCTTCTTCTACTTCTTTAAAAGAAATTTTATTATTCTTTAACGTAATGTTATTTAAAATTGAATCTGAAAATAAGAAAACATCCTGTAAAACCACAGCAACCTGATTTCTTAAACTTTCTAGATCATATTCATCAATAGAAACATCATCAACACAAATAGTACCACTGTCTATTTCGTAAAACCGGTTTATTAAGTTAATAATTGTAGATTTCCCTGCTCCTGTTGCGCCAACAATGGCAACCGTTTGTCCGCTTTTTACATCTAATGAAATTCCTTTTAAAACTTCTTCCTGTTTTATATAACTAAATCTAACATCTTTAAAACAGATATCGCCTTTTAATTGTTTTGCTATAACGGTTCCGTTTTTAACAATACTACTTTGTGTATCAATCACTTTAAAAACTCGCTCTCCAGACACAATACCCATTTGTAATTGGTTAAATTTATCAGCAATTTGTCGTAAAGGTCTAAATAACATTTGTGCCATTTGTACAAAAGCCATTACCGTTCCAGGACCAGGAACTGCCCCCCCAATAATTTGTTTACTTCCAAACCAAACGATTAAACCAATACCTATTGATGATAAAATTTCTGCAATAGGAAAGAAAATTGAAAAATACCAAATGGTTTTTACATAAGCATCTTTGTGCTTATTATTGATATCCATAAAATTTTTATACTCTACTTTCTCTCTATTAAAGAGTTGTACAATCTTCATTCCTGCAACTCTCTCTTGAACAAAACCATTTAAATTTGCAACTTGATTTCTTACTTCCTGAAAGGTTGCTTTTATTGCTTTCTGAAAAACATTAGTCGCATAAATTAAAATTGGTAAAACCGCTAACGCAATTAAAGCCAGTTTCCAATTAAGATAAAACATTAAAACAGCAACAGCAAACATTTGTAAAATATCGCTTACAATGGTAAAAACTCCACTACTAAAAAAAGCAGCAATAGTTTCTATGTCAGAAACAACTCTTGTGACTAATTTACCTACAGAATTTGTATCAAAATAAGACATTTTAAACTGTAAAATATGTCTAAAAGTTTTTGCTCTAATATCTCTAATAATATGCTGGCCAACCCAATTGGCAAAATAGATAAATGTAAATCGTAGTAATGCTTCAATAAGTACCACAACAAACATTAAAAGAACATTGTTAATAAGACCTTGTGTATCTTTTTCTGTAATGTATTTATCTACAGTTTCTTTTATTAAATAAGGATTCAGTAAAGCTACAAGAGCTAGAATAATAGTGGAAGAAACCGCAATAAAAAAGTTTAATTTATAGCGTTTTGCATAAGACATTAATCTTAAAAAAATTTGTAAATCGAAAGTTTTACCTGTTTTATTTGCCAAAATTTAATATTTTATTTGTGTTAAAAACAACCCCTTTGCAGGAACGGAAAGACCTGCATTCCCTCTATTTTTACTCTCTATAATTTTTCTAAAATCGTCTTTTGTTATTTTACCTAAACCAACATCAACTAAAGTCCCCACAATTGCTCTCACCATATTTCTTAAAAAACGGTTTGCAGTAATATAAAAAACCAATTCCTTTCCGTTTTGTTTCCAAACAGCTTCTGTAACATCACAATTATACGTGTAAACATCTGTCTTTACCTTAGAAAAGGTTTGAAAATCTGTATATTCTAATAATAGTTTTGCAGCTTCATTCATCAAATCTATATTTAAACCCTGAGAATGAATTTGCCAAGAAAAATCTAACAGAAAAGGATTTCTACCTAACCATATTTTATATTCATAACTTCTGCTAAGTGCTCCAAAACGAGCGTGTTTTTCATCATCAACTGCAAATACATTGTACACAACGATATCTAAAGGCAAAAGCGAATTCAATTTATGAGGAATATCTCCTTTTAATTCTTTTTCTAAATCAAAATGTGCGAACATTTGGGACGCATGAACTCCTGTATCTGTTCTTCCTGCACCAACTACCTCTATTTTTTCTTGAAAAATAGTGCTCACAGCTTTATTCAATTTTTCTTGTACAGAAATAACATCTGGCTGAATTTGCCAACCATGATAATTTTTTCCGTTATAAGAAAGTTCTATAAAATACCTCAAGAAAATATGTTTTTGTAGCCATCAAAATTACGGAATTTATTTTGTTATGATTACATTTGAAGCTAATAGAGACGTTAAACTTTTCTTACTATTTGTTTCCATGAAAAAAATACTATTATTATCTGACACTCATAGTTTTATAGATACTCAAATTTTAAAGTTTGTTAAACAAGCAGACGAAGTTTGGCACGCTGGAGATATTGGTAATTTAGACGTAACAGATACTATAAAGAAACTAAAACCTTTACGTGCTGTTTTTGGCAACATTGATGGTGCGGATGCAAGATCTGAGTTTTCTTTAGACGCTAAATTTGAGGTTGAGAAAGTAGCTGTTTGGATGACACATATTGGTGGTTACCCTAATAGATACGACTTAAGAATTCGTGAAGAAATAAAAGTAAACCCTCCTAAAATATTTATTTCGGGGCATTCTCATATTTTAAAAGTACAGTTTGATAAAAAACTAAACTTACTACACTTAAACCCTGGTGCAGCAGGAAACCATGGTTTTCATAAAGTAAGAACCATGTTGCGTTTTGAGTTAGACAATGGTGAGATAAAAAATATGGAAATTATAGAACTTGCTAAACGAGGTTAATTGGTTCTTTTTCTAAAATAGGTAAAACAACTTTAATAACAGTTCCATTTTTTTTACTAGAATCTATATGAAACTCTCCTTCCATCATTTGTATTCTTGCATCAATTTGATTTAAACCAAGACCATCTTTATTTATAATCTTGTTTTTATCAAAACCAATTCCATCATCTGAAATTCTTAGATACAAGAGACCGCCAGATTCATCTAATTTAATCATAGCTTTTTCTGCTTTACTATGCTTTAAAATATTATTAATAAATTCTTGAATGATGTTATATACTTTTATTTCAAAGTTTTGTTCATATCTAACAACTTTACCTATTCTTGTATCAATCTTAATTTGAGAATTAGAATATTTATCTGCCATGTCTTTTATGGCGTATTTTAACCCAAACTTTAACAACACCGAAGAAACTAATGTATGAGATAAATCTCTAATAGTTTGAGAAGCTTCCATTATAATTTTTTGTGTTTTATTAATCTCTACTGGAGTTTCTTCCTTAAACAAACCTCTAGAAGCCTGTAAATGAAGGTTTGCAGAAGACAAAAGTGCACTTACGCTATCGTGTAAAGTTTCTGCTATTTGTTTGCGCTCGGATTCTTTACCATCTATAGTTGCATTTAAAATTCTAACCTGAGACTCAGATTTTATTTTCTCTAAATTCTGATTTTGAACTAATTGAGTTTGCGTTAATTGTAATCCTAAATTCTTTTGACGAAGTTTATAATAATTCAACCCATATAATAAAGTAACAATTACAATAAAACTACCAATACCAAATAACCAAAAAGTCCGTTGATTTTTTAATTGTTGATTTTCGGCTTCTTTAAGTAATAAATTCTTTTTTACATCAAAATTATACTTTTCAGTAATTTCAGAAATCATACCTCTAAATTCATTATCACGTAAACTATCTTTAATTTTGTAGGATAATTCTTGAAAATTATAAGCTTTATAATCTTTTAACTTGTATAAATTATAAGCTAGATTATAGTATAAATCTTCTTTAACTTTTACAGCTTTCGTAGTTTTTAAATTTCTAATTAAATCTAAAGCTTCAAAATAAATTTTTTTTGCTTCATCCAAATTACCTTGAGACAAATAAATACTTGATAAATTTCCTAAAGCCGCAGCTTCATTTACTTTATTGTTTAATTTTTTATGAATATCTATAGCTTTATAAGCAAAATACTTTGCTTTATCATAAATACTATCGTTCATATAAATTGCAGAAATATTTGTATAAGCCCTAGACTTTACTTTATAAACATTATCATTCAGAACCCCTATCCTATCCACTTCCCTATAATAATACAAGGCACTATCTTTATGAGTTTCTGAATTATTAACATTATTTAATCTATAATAAGAACTACCTAAACTCAATAAGCTTTCGGCTAAAATATTATTTTCATTAAAATCATATTCCGACTTTAAATTATCATAATTTTTATCAGTCCTAGGATATTTTTCAATGTAACTAATTGTTTTCTTATAATATTTAATAGCATTATGATTATTTTTTGTTGAAAAAAATATATTAGCTATTAAATAATTGATTAATATATTATCTTTAGAATACAAATTACTTTTGTTATCAACAATTTTTAAAGCTAACTTTAAAGAATTTGTATACTTCTTATTATCAAAATATTCCTTGGCTTTAAGGTAATCAGAAGAGAGGGTATCTGCTTGTATAACAAAAGAAGAAGTTGCATTAGATACAACTTCTTTTTTTTTATATTTAAAAAAATGGTTTGATAGTAAACAAAAAACTATCAGTAATAATTGAATTTTCAAAATTTCACTTTAAATTAAATAATAATACCTCTTGGTTTTCTTTCTATAGTAGTAGATTCACTTTTTGCTTGAGAATTAATAATGTGATTCACAAAATCAAACTTTAAAGCTTTTCCTTCTTCTTTTTCTAAAATTCTAGAAAAATTGGTCTTACCTTCTTTTCCATCCTCCAAATGAATTTCATAAGTTTTAATATCCTCATTAAAAACAAAATCTACACTTACATTTTCAAATACAGAAAAATCTAAACTGTAAGTACCATCTTCGTTACTCTTAATACTGTATTCCTTTAATTTATCATTAGAACTTTTTGCCAATCTTATATTGGTATCTTTAATGATAATTTTAGGAGACTTCTCTGAACTTGTATCTACAAAGCCTACAATTAATTCAGAATTATCAATAACTAAATTTTGCGTAGTTTTTCTACTTGTTTCACTATCCGACGAATATAAAAAAATATTATTAATACTTTTATCAATTACCGTTTCTGTTTTGGCATTATCATTTAAATCAAAATCAACAGAATAAGCTCCACTGGCGTCTCTTTTTATGGTGTATGTTTTTAATAAATCTAAAGATTGTTCTTCTGGTAATTGAGTTTCATTGTTTGAACAAGAAGAAAAAACAAGCGCTACAGACACTAATAATACAAATAAGTTTAAATTTTTCATAGTAATGGATTGATAGTTATTTTAATTAGATATAAGGGGTGTTTTTATATTTAAATAGTAAGGCTAAAATGTATGCGACAAATAATATTTCTTAAACAACTATAAAACCTTTTAGGGGACGTTTTTTTTTACAAAATCAAAGTTTATAAATAGTTATTTTAGGGGGAATAAGAATTATACTATATTGTTTTTTACCGCATACATTGCTAAGCCTACTGCATTTTTAACTTTTAATTTTTTTAACAAACTTTTTCTATACGTTTCAACGGTATTAGTACTAAGATTCATTAGGTCTGCCATTTCTATGGTACTATACTCTTTTGTTATCAACTTTAAAACATCCAATTCTCTTTCTGTTAAACTCTCTAACAAGTATTTATCTGGCAATTCTCCTTTTGGCACTATTTGACCTGATAAAGACTGTAATAAAATCTTTTGAATATCATTACTAAAATATTGTTCTCCTCTAGCAACTGCTTTTATAGCATTTATAATATGCTCACCTGCATTGTTTTTAGAAATATAACCTTTACAACCAAGGGTTAAAACTTCTTGAACAATTTTAAGATCATCATAACTAGATAATATAATTACTTTTTGATCTATCTTTTTTTTTCTAAAATGTTTTAAAACTTCAAAACCATCTAAAACAGGCATCGTAATATCTAGTATTAAAACATCTGCAGAATTTTCTTTTTGATGAAACCAATCAATAACTTCTTGCCCTGTTAAAGAATAACCTTTAATCTCAATATCATTATCAGTATTTATTACAGCGATGATACCTTCTATTAATATCTTATGATCATCAGCTACGTGAACGTATATCTTTTCTTTCATTATTACATTACAAATTTAGAATACTAATTAGAACTATACAATACCCATTTTCAGTGAAATTTTCACCTCCCTGAAAACAGTGAGACTACTCCCTGAAAACAGTGAGACACATCACACAAAACACTGTAAGTCATCTAGTTATAAATAACAATAATTTAAATATTTTATTATTTAAAAATACAATTTAAATATTAGAATAACATTTAAACACAATAAGATATAAAACAAAAAACCGAGAAATAAATTCTCGGTTTTTTTTTCGCACTAAATATACTAATATGTTAGGTTTATCGCAATCTATCTACAGATTTTACAAGATCTTCATCCTTTTTAATAGCTTTATTTGCCAAAACAATAAGCAAAACAACCAAAATTGGTAAGAACATCCCAATACCTTTCTCCGAAATCGAAATTTCTCCAGGTAAAGTCAGAGATACATAAATCAATAATCCTAGTAAAAAGAGATTGATCAAAATAACTAAACGCCCAACTACAAATTGTAATTTTCTATTTTTAAATAAAAAAATATCTAAAAAAGATACAACAGCAGAAAGCAAAAACAATATAGGAATTATTTTTAAAAGGACAGCATCCCTAGAAAATAAATCCATTGCATAAACTTCTTCCTTAAGATTATTCCAAAGATCAAGTACAAAAATCAAGCCTCCCGAAACGGCAGTTGCTACTAATAAATATATACTCTGTATTCTTTGAATCATCTTAAAAAGTAAGAATACAAAAGTAAGACTTTCTTTTTTAAAAAGAAAACCTAAAACTTAAAAAAAAAGTATATATTTGTAATATAATAACTACTCATTGAATATTGTATAGTACTATATACAATACACAAACTCAAAAAATATTATAATTAATCTTACATAATTAAGATTTACATTTTAACTTAACATATAACGAATGTTCGAAATCTCAGAACTAAAAGCAAAAACGCTTGCTGATTTACAGGTAATTGCAAAATCTATTGGTCTATCAAAGACGAGTCAACTTAAAAAACTAGATTTAGTATATCAAATTTTAGATACACAAGCAGCAAACCCTGTAGAAACTTCAATTTCAACTTCTACAGAACAAGAGCCTGAAGTAAAACAAAAAACTGAAAAACCTAAAAGAAAACGAGTTTCTAAAGTTTCTGCTCCAGCTAAAGCAGCAAGCATAATTGAAACTCCAGAAATAATTCCGGCAATAATTTCAGAAACTACTAAAGAAAAAATAGTAGAAAAACCAAAACAAGAAAAGCTGCCTCAACGCAAACCCATTCCTAGAAAAGCTGCACCAAAAAAAGTGGTAGCAAAAATAGAAACAAAAACAGAAGCACCAAAAGAAAGGGTTGTTAAGCAAATTGAAAAACAGGAACAAAAGCCTGCTAACAAACCGCAAGCTAACAAACCTCTTCCAAAGAAAAATCCAAACCAAAATAGAGACAAAAACAACTCTAATAGAAGTAATGGAAATAAATCTGGTAACCGTTATAAAGATCCTGATTTTGAATTTGATGGAATTATTGAAAGTGAAGGTGTATTAGAAATGATGCCTGATGGTTATGGTTTTTTACGTTCTTCTGATTATAATTATTTATCATCACCAGATGATATTTATGTTTCTCAATCTCAAATTAAATTATTTGGATTAAAAACAGGAGATACCGTTAGAGGAAATGTTCGTCCACCAAAAGAAGGTGAAAAATATTTTCCATTAATTAGAGTATCAAAAATAAACGGATTAAACCCTAACTTAGTTAGAGATCGTGTTTCTTTTGAGCACTTAACCCCTTTATTCCCTCAAGAAAAATTTAATTTAGCAGAAAGAGGAAGCTCTTTATCAACTAGAATTATCGATTTATTTTCTCCTTTAGGAAAAGGACAACGTGGTATGATTGTAGCGCAACCTAAAACTGGTAAAACCATGTTATTAAAGGATGTAGCCAATGCAATTGCAGCCAATCACCCAGAAGTTTATCAAATTGTTTTATTGATAGATGAGCGCCCGGAAGAAGTTACAGACATGAAACGTAATGTTCGTGGAGAAGTTGTTGCTTCTACTTTTGATGAACCTGCAGACAAACACGTAAAAGTGGCAAACATTGTTTTAGAAAAAGCAAAACGTTTGGTAGAATGTGGGCATGATGTTGTTATTCTTTTAGATTCAATTACACGTTTAGCTAGAGCATATAACACTGTAGCACCTGCGTCTGGTAAGATACTTTCTGGTGGTATAGATGCAAACGCACTACACAAACCAAAACGTTTCTTTGGAGCCGCTAGAAACATAGAAAACGGTGGTTCTTTAACCATTATTGCTACAGCACTTACAGAAACTGGTTCTAAAATGGACGAAGTAATCTTCGAAGAATTTAAAGGAACAGGTAATATGGAACTTCAATTAGATAGAAATATTTCTAATAGAAGAATTTATCCAGCTATCGATTTAATCAAATCTTCTACAAGACGTGATGATTTATTATTAGATGCTAAAACTGTACAAAGAATGTGGGTTTTACGTAAGTATCTTGCAGACATGAACCCTATAGAAGCAATGGAATTTATAAACGATAGAATTAAGTTCTCTAAAAATAATGACGAGTTTTTAATCTCTATGAACGGTTAGAAATAACCTTTTAATTTATATAAAACCTTTTTGAGCAATCAAGAAGGTTTTTTTTATTAGAAGCTATTTCCTGCTTTCCACTATATCTTTTTATATAGTTATTGCAAAGTTTACTTATTGTAAACCGAGGTAATCTCATAATTAGAAACAGATTGCTTCGTGCCTCGCAATGACGCTTATTTATAAACGCTATAAAAAGGATGCCGTTTCAATCAGGGCTACACACACTTGCCTTTTTAATGCCTTTAAATAACAACAGTTACTTTCTACACGGTATGAAAAATCAATTATTTAAAATCTAATGCACAAAAAAACCGTTCAAATAAATTGAACGGTTTTAATATTTTATAAAAACTTACCTTAGTTCCCTACGTATAAGTTAGATCTATTATCTTCTACATCAGAAGCATTTTTAATCGCTTCATAAATTTGAAAAGTCTTATTTTTTCTTGTTTCAGCAATACTCTTTCTTGTAGCTTCGTAATTAGGTAAAGCAGTTGGTAACTCTTTATTAGTTACAATAAAAGCATACACCCCTCTATTACCCTCAATATTTTTATACACTTTATTTAATGCTGCATTAAACATTGCCCCTACAACTTTAGGCTCAGAACCAGCACCAGATAATGTAGGGCTTTTTAAATTAACACCACTTGCATTTCTTACGTTTGTATTGTTCTCTTTTGCAAGATCAGCTAAAGTACTTCCGTTAAATTTACCTGCTATTAATTTTGCCTTCTTTTGATTTACTAAAATAGGTTTTACTCTATTTGTAGCTTTGGCAGCAGACATTAGTCCTTTTTCTGTTTTAGCTGTTACAAAAGCAACAACATGACTTCCTTCTAAATCAAAACGTTTAAAATCTCCAGGTTTTGTATCATTACCAAAAGCCCAAGAAATAATTTGTCTTTGGTTTCCTAAACCAGGTACATTTTCATCTAAAACTTTTAAACCAATAGCCGGTCTTGTAACATATTTATTTTCTTTAGCAATTTCAAAAAACTTTTTATCTTTTGATGTTGATAAAGCAAATTGTTCTGATTTTTGAAAAACTGCATTTTCTGTAGCCTCAGAAGCTATTATTTGCTTACTAAATGTAGCTAACTTTAAAGCTGTTTGCTTGTTTTTTTGTCCATCTACCTTAATTACATGGTAACCAAATGGCGTTAAAACCACATCAATATCACCTGTACTACCTTCAAAAACAAAATCTCTAAAAGCAGGTGTCATTCTATTATAAGTAAACCAATCTAAATCTCCACCTTTTGCTCCAGAACCTTTATCAGAAGAAAGTTCTTTAGCTAAGTCTGCAAATTTATTTTTATTTCTTTTTACTACTGTTAAAATACTATCAGCTAAAACCTTTGCTTCAGCTTCTGTTCTAGTAACTTCTGGTGCAACTCTTTGTGCTCCTAAAAAAGGAATTAAAATATGACTTGCTCTTGCAGAGTCTGGCATACTAGTTACTTCTGTAATTTTAGATATTTTAAAGAATCCTTGTTCTTTATAGGGTCCAAAAACATCACCTTTAGTTCCTTTAAAAATTTCTGAAGCTATTGTAGCATTTACTTCTCTTTCAAATTTAAAGTTGTCATCGATACTTGTATCAGAATCATTTTCACTTAAAAACTCTCTATCGTTAGCGCTAGTTTTATAATCTTCAATTAATTCTGCAACTGCAGCTTTAATATTATTTTCATCTTCAGTCGTTGCTGTAATATCAAATTTTACATAAGAGATATCTCTAGATTCATCTACTTTAAAATCATTCTCATTCGCTTTAATATAAGATTCTATTTCTGCTTTAGAAACTTTAACCAAACTATCTGAAACAGATGTATAAGGTACAAATACAAACTGAGTAGTTAACTTTGTGTTTTCTGCAAAATATTGAGATTCTCCTTCTTTTAAAGAAGCGCCAAGACCAGCAGTAACTAAGTTATTATATGTATTTCTTTCTCCATTATCTCTAATTTGAGTCATATAATTAGACCAAGCACTCCACATTTCTGGGTTATTTTCTTTTGTATCAGCTAAAAATTGTTTGAATTTTACTTCATCAAATAAGCCAGCTTCATTTAGAAACTGAGGGTTATCTTTAACAGAAGGAGCATTTATAACTTCATTCCAAACATCTGCTTCACCCACAGAAATTCCTGCTTCTGATAATTGATTTTGATAGATTTTTTTTCTAACAATATTATCCCAAACATTTTTAGATGCTTGCATTTCAGAAATTCCATTACCAGATTGTTGCTTGTAGGCTTCTAATTCTGTAGAAAATTCTTGTCTTGATATAGACTCCCCATTTATTTCACCTACTTGATTCACTTTACTTGAATTGAAAAAATCACCTAAAGTAGATGGATCTAATACAAAAGCAAAAAGTGCTAAACCAATTATAATGATTAAGAACATTGAACGTTCTCTAATTTTTGATAAAATTGCCATAAGTAATTTATTTTATTTCAGTTGGCGAATATACGATTTGGGTTTTAATATTGCAACCGATTTTATACTTATTAGTGGCAAGTAGTTAGGCATCTAGCTAGTTATAAATAAATAGCAAGTTTTTAAGCATCTTCATCCACTATTTTTAAGCGGACTTCTTCTATTTTGGCACTACTCATTTTCAGGATTTTAAACTCAAAATCCTCAATATCAACCACTTCATTTTCTTTCGGAATATTTTCTGTGTGTTCTATAATAAAACCTCCTAAAGTTTCGTAAGCTTCTGCTTTTGGTATGTTAAGATTATACTCTTCATTTAAATAATCTACTTCTAATCTTGCAGAAAAATTAAACTCTGTTTTAGATATTTTCTTTTCTAAAAACTCTTGATTATCGTGTTCATCTTCAATTTCGCCAAATAACTCTTCTACAATGTCCTCTACCGTGATCATACCAGAAGTACCACCATATTCATCAACAACAACAGCAACGCTTTTACGCTTTTTCATTAAACTATTTAAAATATGATTTATCATCATAGATTCTGGCACAATCTCTACGGGCAATAAAATAGATTTAATAGTTTTTGGTTTCTTAAACAATTCGAAAGCACTTATATAACCAATTACATCATCTAAAGATGATTTATAGACTAGTATCTTAGACAAACCAGAATCTATAAATATATTTTTTAAATTGGTTACTTTTTCATGAAGTTCTACAGCAACAATTTCGGTTCTAGGAACCATAACCTCTCTTGCTTTTACATTATGAAAATCTAAAGCATTCTGAAATATTTGAATTTCAGAATCTACTTCATCATCATTATTACCTGTTTCTAATTGTTCTGTAATATAATAGCCTAATTCTTCTTTACTAAATTCTGTTTGTTGTTCTTCTGCATTTGTTTTAAAAAATACTCGAAGAAAAAAATCTGAGATATAGGTAATAAACTCAGAAAAGAAATGAAATATGACGTAAAAAACATACGCTGGTACAGCAAATAATTTTAAAACCTCATTAGCATAAATTCTAAAAATAGCTTTTGGTAAAAATTCTGCAGTAATTAAAATAACTATTGTAGAAATAATGGTTTGTAAAAGAAGTATAGAAAAATCATTAAAAGTATTTATTGGAAGTACCCTTAGTAAGAATTTACCCATATAATAACTATAAATTACCAAAGCGATATTGTTACCAACGAGCATTGTGGTAATAAACTTTGATGATTTTTGAGTAATTTTATTAAGAATATTAGGAATAAAACCTTCTCTTTTTTTCTCTAATTCTATATGAAGTTTATTTGCGGAAACAAATGCAATCTCCATTCCCGAAAAGAATGCGGAAAGAATGATTGAGATTAGAATAATTATGACTTCAATTTCCATTAAGAAATTTATAATCTATTTGTTTTGATTGTTACGTTTTACAACTTTTTTTCTAAAATGTCTTTTAAAGAAAAAAACTAAGGTAATAAAAATAGAAGCACCAAGAAACATATAGGCTTTTTCTCTCTCTTCACTCCATATTACAATACCTTCTACTAAACATATTAGAGCGACTACCAAATAGCCATACTGAAAAAATTTCCAAACTGTATTCATTTTATTATTCTTCTGAAGTTATTAACTTTCCTGTTGTTTTCTTTGCCAAATGCTTACTTAAATCTTCTTTACACTCAAAACCAACACCATAAATAGTATCTTTTAAAGTAGTTAAAGTAAATGGTTTTTCTGAGAAAAAATAATTTGTATTTTGATCCCAAAATAATTGCTCTGTTTCTAACTTAGAATTTTCCTTAGGATTAACCACAACTACATTTCCTTTAATTTCAGAAATTAGGGTATTAGAATAAGATAATGCATAATTACCTGTAATAGTTACAGAGTCTTTTCCATCAAAATTTATAATTTTAATTCCCTCCGGAAACTCACTATAAGGTTGTTGTTTTCTATTACTAAAATCATACATTAAAGGTGTAATTAATTTTGATGTAATTCTACCAGAATCTTTGTACACATGAAATGCATCTTTAGCAACAGCAATCGGCAAGTTTTTTGAAGCCAAAAAATCTCTAACTTCCTTTGTATTGTTAGAGCAAGAAAAAAGCATTACTGTAACAATAAGTACAGCAATGCTTTTATATAATATTTTTTTATAGTTACTCACAAAGTATTAATTAGGAACTTTTACAGTTTCTCCTATCCAACATTTAATAGTATAACTGCTACCAGGATTTACACCTGCAGTAAAAATAACTTTTTTACTTGGTACGTTTCCTCTATAACTTCTAATGTATGAACTTGCAGTAGACGAAATACTAGGATCTACAGACGCAGCTCTTTGTGCTTGGTTTAATGCCGCAACATATACCATTCTTTTTTCGAACTCGTTTTCACCACAATTATTTACACTTGATGCATATAAGCTTCCAATAAATAAATATGCTTTACCTAAGTTAGGGTTATAGCTTAATGCTTCTCTTGCTAAACCTCTAGCTTTACTTAATTGACCTCTTACCTTAGCTGCATGTGCAAACTTTAATTTATATTTTGCTTTCTTTAAAGGATCTGTTTCTAAGTCAAAAGATTTTTGTCTCATTTCATTTGCTCCTGCAGTATCTCCATTATCTTCTAAAACACTTGCTAAGAAAGAATATGCTTCTGGTGAAGGAGAAGCTTCTGCATAAGCTCTCACTAATTTTTGATATAAAGGATCTTCTTGACAATCTTTATTAAACATTCTAGAAACTGATCTTTTTAACCAAACAGCATTAGATTTATTTGCTTCAAAATCTCTTTTGTAAATAGGTATTAATCTTTCACAAGTTGCTATTTCAGAAATAATATTATCTAAACCTCCCTCTACAGTACCTAATGCTCTAGAGTTGGTAGAATATGCATGTATCAATTTTTTATTAGCTACAGAATCTTTAGAAAGTTCTTTAAGTTTAGCTGCATACCCTTCTAATTTAGAACTTACAGATTCTAAAACATCATCATACGTATCAAAAACTTTTTGTGGGTTAGTATCTTTATTTCTATCTGTAACTCCCTGAAAGTAAATGTATAAGTTTTTTACTCCCATTTTAGTTGGATCTATATTATATCCTTTTTCTAAAATTGAAAAAACTTCATCATCAGAAGCTAATTTATTATCTAACAAATAAGTAGCATAATCACTATGTAATTTTGCTGGGTTTTGCTTTGGATAATATTGCAACCTTTGCTCATAAACTCTTTTTGCTAAAACAGGGTCTTTTCTAACATCTTCTGCTAGTTTAGAACCTAATTTATAAATGTTTACAGATAAATCTTTACAATTGTCCATTAAATAAATCCAATTTGTATATGCTTCTTCATATTTTTTGGATTGAAAATCTCCTTTAAAAAGATTATATTTAATAGTACACTCTCTTTTTGCATCATCTTGAGCATTTGTTTTTGCTGAGGCTAATAATAACATTGCAGCTAGTAAAAACGTAATTTTCTTCATTTTTGTTAGTTTTTTGTATTAATCTATCTTTCTTTTTTGAAACCAATTTGTATCTGTCAAAGATAAACTTAATCTAAAGTTAAAATAATTTTCTTTAATTAAATTATTAGAGTTTGTTCCTCTTTTACCAAATTCAAACCCCATATTTACAGAGGATAATTGTTTCATTGGTAAACCTAAACCAAAAGATATGCCAAAGTCGTCTATTGCATTAAAATTATTAGAAGTACTAGATCCAGATCCGTCTACTAACAATCCTGTTTTCTCTAAACGAACACCAGCTCTATAAGTAACTCTTTGCCAATAACTAGATATTGAATTTATTTTAGGCAAATAAAACCCACCTAAAGAAACTCTATTTGATTTACCATATTTATATGCGTTATTAGTTGTATTTAAAAAACCAGAAGTTTCTATTGCATCTTGACTTTCATATTCTAGACCTACATACCATTTATCATCTTTACCTAACCCTGCTCCTAAAATTGTTTTTAAAGGCAATTTATACTTTCCTGTAATTTCAGATTGAGAAATTGTATCTCTCCCAAACTCTCCACCAGTATTTGTAAAACTAAGAGAATAAAGATAATCGTCTCCCGATACATCTAAATTATTCCCCAATTTTAAAGTAGCTCCACCACTTACAATAAGTTTATTTTTAAGTTCTTTTTTATATTGAGCTCCAAGTGTTATAGAACCTCCTCTAACCATTGTAGTTTCTTTATATTTTGTAGCTAATAAGACATCTGACCTCTGAGAAGTTATACTATTATCTATAGTACCAAACTTATAATCTGCCTCAATACCCAAAGATAATTCTTTATATACTTTTATTCCAAAGCTTCCATATACTCTACTTACACCACCATCACCAGAAAAAAGAGTTACTTCTGAAATATCTTCATTCAAGTCAGATAGCGAGTAACCTACAGAAGAAACAGGTTGAATACCAAGAGACATACCTGCTTTAGAACCTATAGGAAATGCTAATGTAAAATAACTTAGACTCGTTGAGTTGGAAACCTGTTTCTCACCATCATTTTCTATTGCTAACCTATTATTTAACATACCAAACGAATACGTTGTGTACCTTAAATTAGCATAGGCAGCAGGGTTTGTAAAGTTTAAGTATTTATAGTGGCTATATGCAACTCCAATACCTCCCATTGCACTTTGCTCTACAGTAACCGGTTTAAATTCGTCTCCAATGCCAAAAAAAGAGTAAGGTGATGAATTTGTTCTTTGAGCTGTTAAAGCTAAAGAAGTTATAAGTAGAAAAACTAATAAGATGTTTCTAATCATTTGTCTATATTAAATATCAATATTTCATTTAATCCTTGAAGAAGAAAATTTTGATTGGCAAATATGCTACTTTTTAATTTCTTTGACAAGAAATTTGTGTCTCCACCTGTTAAAACCACTGTTAAATCGATATATTTCTCTTTATATTGATTAATAGTGCCATCTATTTCTTGAATTACACCATTTACAACACCAGAATTCATACTTTCTTTTGTATTGCCCCCAACAAAACAAGTTACATCTTCTTTTTCTAATAAGGGTAAATTTGCAGTAAAGTGATTTAAGGAATTAAACCTCATTTTTATTCCTGGAGATATTGCTCCTCCTAAATACTCTGCATTTTCACTAACAAAATCAAAAGTGATACAAGTTCCAGCATCAATAACTAAAACATTTTTATTTGGAAAATGTTTTACAGCACCAGACACTAAGGCTATTCTATCTACCCCTAATGTTTTTGGAGTTTTATATAAATTGATAAAAGGAACTTTAGAAGAAGCTGAAACCACTTGAAGATTTACCATTTTCTTTAACTGTGCCATTATTTTATCAGATACAGACGCCACATTAGATATAATTCCAGTAGTAATTATATTTTTTTCTAAAATTTTTTTAATTTCTGAAATAATTTTTTCTTTCTCAAAAATATGTAATTCCACAAACTTATCCCCCTCAAAAACAGCAGATTTAACTCTTGTATTACCTATATCAATTGCTATATTCATTATTCAAATTTAGAAAAATTTTAAAAAAAAATGCATTTTTTTTTGTTTTTTGTTTGGAGAAGTTAAAAAAGGTTGTATATTTGCAGCCGCTAAGGCACGGTACCTTAGCTCAGTTGGTAGAGCAAAGGACTGAAAATCCTTGTGTCCCTGGTTCGATTCCTGGAGGTACCACTTAAAAACCCTTTAAACACAATGTTTATAGGGTTTTTTATTTTTATATAAAACAAAATACCCAAATTTTAAAACTTAAAAATCATCATAAATACATTTACTTATGATGACTTCTTAAAATTAAACAAAGTTTAGAATTATAAACAAATAAAACTAAAATATAAGTTGGAGTAAAACTAACTTTTTTTTTTAGTTATTAATTGATCAATAAAAAAGGATTCTTTTAAAAAAAATTAGAACTAAAGTAAATTTAATCTTCTCATTAATTCGCTTTTATTAGATCTACTAATAGGAATAACACTTTTTTGAATAAGAACACTGTTATCTTCAATATCTACAATTTCAGAAACATTAATAATAAAAGATCTATGTATTCTAAGAAATAACGAAGAAGGTAATTTATCTTCAATTTTCTTTAGCGTAGAGTGTACTATGTAATTTTTACTTGCAGTTTTTATACTAATATAATCTCCTTTTGCTTCTACAAAATAAATATCTGCAATATTAATTTTAACTAATCTTCTATCTACACTTACGTATATAAAATCTGAGTTATCATTTAATGTATTTGCAATTTCAATAGTGTTTTTAGCTTGTTTTAAACCAGCTAATTTAAGTAAAGACTTGTCAAACCTTTCTTTTGCAATTGGCTTTACAAGATAATCAACCACACATTCATATTCAAATGCTTGTAAAGCAAAATCCTTGTCGGAAGTAGTTAAAACTATTTTTGGTGGAGATTTTAAGGTTTCCATAAAATCAAAACCAGAAAAGGTAGGCATATGTATATCTAAAAAAATTAAATCAACATCATTAGAGTTAAGATACTTCATTGCTTCTATAGCAGAACTAAACTCCTCAATAACAGAAACTTCTTTAGATTTACTACATAACTGCTTAACAATTAATCTCGCCGTGGAATCATCATCTATCACTATACAAATCATACTATTTCTAAAAATTATTAGACCAATAAATATACATGAATTTTGTTTAAAAGCTTTATAAAATCCCCATATAGTTTTATATCTCCTACTTTTAAATCTTTTTCAAATCTAGAAGCCAATTCTAAGCCTTCTTTTAGACCTAAAATACTAATTTTATGCTTTATTTTATGAACATTGTTTGCCACTTCTAAATAATTTCTTTGTTCAAAATTTTTATTAAAAAGTAAATATTCTTCAGGGAATTCTTTTTTCAAGACCTTAAGCATGCTTTCCTCAAATTCTATATCGCCCACAGAAAGCTCTTTTATGTAATTTAAATTAGGGGTTTCCATATATTAATGTTGTTTTTTTTAATAGAATTATTAATCAATAAGTTCGTTACGTTTCCAATAGTTTAATAATGATTTTACTTTTTTAAAATATTTAGTATAATCTACTGGTTTTGTAAAGTAGCCCGAAACTCCTAACTCATAACATCTTTTTAATTCAGAATCATCTTCTGAATTAGACATAATAATTATAGGTGTATATTTAAAAGTTATGGTAGATTTTAGAATCTCTAAAAGTTTAAGTCCACACATTTTAGGCATATGTAGATCTAAAATGATAATATCAAATACATTTTTAGAAATATTTAAAATATTTAAAGCCTGCTCTCCATTAACCGCTTCTGTAATAGCGCACGGAAAACGAATATCTTTACATACTTTTTTAAATTTCATTCTTTCTAATTCATCATCGTCAATAAGTAAGATGGAGAGGGATTTCATATATTTTTTTTTATTGACACAAAAGTGGTGTAAAAAAATACTAAAAAGAAATTTGTTAGTTTATCCGTTTCAAAAACTCGTTAAATGGTAAAATTTTAATGTTTAATTTACTTTCTAGATCTGTACTTGCCTATCAATTTGTTTATTTAGAGATGTAAACGTATCAAACCTAACAACTCCTTTAATTTCTTTTATCTTAGTATCTAAAACCCTCATTAAATCTTCATTATCCTTACATAATACTTTAATAAAAATTGTAAAACTACCTGTTGTATAATGACATTCTACAACCTCCGCAACCTCTTTAAGCCTTTTTATTATAGAGGATAAAACAGCGGTATTTTCTAAAAAGAGACCAACAAAAGCGATGGTATTATATCCCAATGTTTTGGGGTTTATCATCATTTGATAGCCATCAATTAATTCAGACTTCTCTAATTTCCTTAACCTTTGATGAATTGCAGCTCCAGAGATCCCCACATCTCTTGCAATACTTAAGATAGGGGTTCTTGCATCTTTTATTAAACTTCTAATAATTTTTTTATCAATTCCGTCAATTTTCATCATTTCTTCTTTAACTATAAAGATAAAAAAAATAGAGAACACAAATTGTGTTCTCTATTTTTATATAAAATTTAAACTAAAACTTAATGTTCTATTTCATTACAAAATCTTCCATAAACTTAGTTGTATAGTTTCCTGCAACATAATCTGGATGATCCATTAATTGTCTATGAAAAGGAATTGTTGTTTTTACTCCTTCTATCACAAACTCATCTAATGCTCGTTTCATTTTATTAATTGCTTCTTCTCTAGTTTGAGCCGTAGTAATTAATTTAGCGATCATAGAATCGTAATTTGGCGGAATCATATAACCTGCATATACATGCGTATCTATTCTTACTCCGTGACCTCCTGGTGCATGAAAAGTTAATATCTTTCCTGGTGCAGGTCTAAAATTACTATAAGGATCTTCCGCATTAATTCTACATTCTATAGAGTGCATTTGCGGAAAATAATTTTTCCCTGAAATTGGCACACCTGCAGCCACTAAAATCTGTTCTCTAATTAAATCGTAATTTACTACTTCTTCAGTAATAGGGTGTTCTACTTGTATACGAGTATTCATCTCCATAAAGAAGAAATTTCTATGCTTGTCTACTAAGAATTCAACAGTTCCGGCACCTTCGTACTTTATAAATTCTGCTGCTTTTACAGCTGCAGTTCCCATCTTTTTTCTTAAAGCATCAGTCATAAAAGGAGAAGGAGTTTCCTCCGTTAACTTTTGATGACGACGTTGTACAGAACAGTCTCTTTCAGATAAATGACATGCTTTACCGTAAGAATCTCCAACAATCTGAATTTCTATATGTCTTGGCTCTTCAATAAGCTTTTCCATATACATATCATCATTACCAAAGGCAGCTTTAGATTCATGTCTTGCAGAATCCCAAGCATCTCTTAAATCTTCTGGTTTCCAAACAGCACGCATACCTTTACCTCCACCACCTGCAGAAGCTTTTAACATTACTGGGTATCCTGTTTCAATTGCAACTTTTTCACAATCTTCAAAATCAACAATAACACCTTCACTACCAGGCACACAAGGTACACCTGCAGCAATCATAGTAGATTTAGCATTCGCTTTGTCTCCCATTTGATCAATCATGTCACCTGTAGCTCCAATAAATTTAATATTGTGCTCTTCACATAATCTTGAAAACTTAGCATTTTCAGATAAAAACCCGTAACCAGGATGAATTGCGTCTGCATTCGTTATTTCTGCAGCCGAAATAATGTTAGACATTTTTAAATATGATTCTGAACTTGAAGGAGGTCCAATACAAACTGCTTCATCTGCAAATCTAACGTGCAAACTTTCTGCATCTGCAGTAGAATATACTGCAACAGTTTTAATGCCCATTTCTTTACAGGTTCTAATAACACGAAGTGCTATTTCACCTCTATTGGCAATTAATATTTTTTTAAACATAAAGTCTTAAATTTTCAATATTCAAAAAACAAATTCTAAGATATTCTTATAGAATCTGTAATTTAAAAATTATGATTTATACTATGACGGATCTACTAAAAATAAGGGTTGATCAAATTCTACAGGAGAAGAATCATCAACTAATATTTTAACGACTTTACCTGAGATCTCAGATTCTATCTCATTAAACAACTTCATTGCTTCAATAACACAAACCGTATCACCTTCAGAAATTTCAGTTCCTACTTCTACAAAATTAGGTTTATCAGGAGACGGTTTTCTATAAAAAGTACCAATAATAGGAGACTTTACAGTAATATATTTAGAATTTTCATTTTCTGCTTGTGGAGCTACTGCATCTGCAGTTGCCACAGGTTGAGCCGCAACAGGTGCTGCAACTTGAGGTATCCCAGCCATTGGAGCTGCTTGTACAATTGTTGTTTCTGTTTTACCAGAACCAGTTCTAATTGTAATTTTTACATCTTCCATCTCTAACTTTACCTCGCTAGCGCCAGATTTAGCTACAAATTTTATAAGATTTTGAATTTCTTTAATATCCATACTCATAATTGTTTAATTGTTGTATTTATGAATTATATGCCCATTTTACGTAAGCTGCTCCCCATGTGAAACCGCCACCAAATGCCGCAAAAATTAAGTTATCTCCTTTTTTTAATTGACTTTCATAATCTGCCAATAAAAGTGGCAAGGTTGCAGAAGTAGTGTTTCCGTATTTTTGAATATTCATCATCACTTTTTCTGATGGCACTCCAACTCTTTTAGCTGTTGCTTCAATAATTCTTTTATTAGCTTGATGCGCTGCTAACCATTGAACATCTTTTTCTGTAAGATTATTTCTAGTTAACATTTTTTCTGCAACGTCTGCCATACTTGAAACGGCATATTTAAAAACAGTTTTCCCTTCTTGATATACAAAATGTTTATTTTCTGCTACCGTTTCTTTGGTTGTTGGCATTAAAGACCCACCTGCTTCAATTCTTAAAAAGTCTCTCCCTACTCCATCACTTCTTAAATACTCATCTTGCAAACCTAAGCCTTCGTAATTTGGTTCAAATAAAGCAGCTCCTGCTCCATCTCCAAAAATAATACAAGTAGCTCTATCGCTATAATCTATAATTGAAGACATTTTATCTGCTCCAATTAATAATACTTTTTTATACCTACCAGACTCTATATAAGCAGCTGCCGTAGACATACCAAATAAAAAGCTAGAACATGCCGCTTGCAAATCATAACCAAAAGCATTTGTAGCTCCAATTTCTGATGCAACATATGCTGCTGTAGATGCAATTGGTAAATCTGGAGTAGCAGTCCCTACAATTATTAAATCTATTTCTGCTGGGTTAACGTTAGATTTTTGTAATAATTCTTCAGCGGCTTTTATTGCCATATATGAAGTACCTAAACCTTCTCCTTTTAAAACCCTTCTTTCTTTGATGCCTGTTCTACTTGTAATCCATTCATCATTGGTTTCTACCATGGTTTCTAACTCTTTATTAGTCAGAACATATTCAGGAACATATTTCCCTACTGCTGTAATTGCTGCAGTGATTTTTGTCATATTTTTAGTTGTTTTCCATGTGGTTAGGAAGATCAAAAGTAGTGAAATTTATTTCACTTTTTTAAGTAATAATCATCAAAAGAGACAATTTCTACTTAAAAAACGCAAAAAAACCCTCAATTAATGAGGGTTTTTAGAAAACTTTTGATTCTTTTATGCTTCTACTGCAGACGCCGATTCTAAGACGATCTGTCCTCTATAGTATAATTTACCTTCGTGCCAGTGAGCTCTGTGGTATAAGTGAGATTCTCCTGTTGTAGGATCTGTAGCAATTTGCTGATAAGATGCCTTATAATGAGTTCTCCTTTTGTCTCTTCTAGTTTTGGATATTTTTCTCTTAGGATGTGCCATTTTATGTCTTTTTTTCTGTTATTAAATTCTTTAATTTATCCCACCTTGGGTCTGTCTCTTCAACAGTCTTTACTTCTTTTATTTCTAACTCTCTTAACTTATTTAATGCTTCAGAATCCATAGTTCCGTCTAAAACTTTTGGATGAACTCTTTTATTAGGAACCGACAATATTATTAGTTCATAAATATATTGAGCTACACTAAACTCATACGCTTCATGAGGTAATATTAAAATTTCCTCGTTTTCATCATTAAATTCTGGTCCAAAGTTTACAACTAATGGTAAAACTGCTTGAACATCTTGCTTATAAAGTTCGTTAGAAACATCACAAGGTACCTCTACATACCCATTGGCAGTAAAACTTAACTCTAATAATGTACTCTTCTTTATAAAATTTAACGATATTTTAATTGATGAACTTTCAAATTCATCAAAATTAAAAACATTAAAGAACGTATTATTAATTTCATATTCAAATAAATGAATTCCTTCTTTTAATCCTACAAACTGTATGTCGAACTCCTTTAAGTCTTTCATTTCCAAATATCAATTAAGCGTGCAAAGATATAAAAATTTATTATTTTACAATCTTTTCTGTCAAAAGTTTTTTACTTTACTAAAAGAGGTTTTTCTGAAAGCTCTTTATATTCTTTTCTTGTCTTATAAATTTGAATTCCAGTAAACAAAGCTTCCTTAAAAGAAGAAGGGTTTGCAATGTTTTTTCCAGCTATATCAAAGCCTGTACCATGATCCGGAGAAGTTCTAACCTCACTTAAGCCTGCTGTAAAATTAACGCCATTACCAAAAGACAATGCTTTAAAAGGAGCTAATCCTTGATCATGATAGGTTGCCAAAACACCATCAAACTGCTTATAAGTTTCAGAACCAAAAAATCCATCTGCTGCATAAGGCCCAAAAACCAACTTACCAGTCGCCTTAATTTCATCAACTGTAGGCTTTATAATTTCATCATCTTCTACCCCAATAACGCCTTTATCTCCACAATGAGGATTTAACGATAATACTGCTATCTTAGGCTTATTAATTCCGAAATCTTGCACTAAAGAAGTATACATCGTAGCTACTTTTTCTTTAATTAAAGCTGGAGTAATAGACTCTGCTACTTTAGAAATGGGAATATGACCTGTTATTAAACCAATCCTTAAAGCATCAGTCATTAAAATCATTAAACTTTTTCCATCAAGTTTATCTTCTAAATATTCTGTGTGTCCAGGAAAATTAAAAGTTTCCGACTGTATGGTTTCCTTATTAATAGGTGCTGTTAATAAAACATCAATCGTTTTATCTTTTAAACAAGCAACAGCTGCTTCTAATGATTTGGCAGCATACTCACCAGATTCTTTAGTAGCTTTCCCTAACTCAACAGAAACATCTTCTTTCCAAATATTTAATACATTAATCTTATTATGATTAACTTGATTTAAAGAAGTAATACCATGAACGGGAGTTTCAGACATTAGAGCTTTTTTATGATAAGAAACTACTTTTGTACTACCAAAAAGGACTGGTGTACAAAAATCTAGCATTCTTTTGTCTTGAAAAGTTTTTAGAATTACCTCTAAACCTATTCCATTTAAATCTCCTACTGAAATACCAACTATAATTTTATCAGATTTATTCATAGTAACTCTTCTATTATTCCTATTTTTGAATACTACAAAAGTAACTAAATTTTACAAATATGTTTACCGGAATTATAGAAACACTTGGCACAATAACAAACATCACTAAAGAACAAGATAATATTCATTTAACTGTAAGAAGTAATTTTACAAATGAATTAAAGATAGATCAAAGCGTTGCTCACAATGGAGTTTGCCTAACTGTTGTAGCAATACATAATGATGAATATACCGTTACAGCTATTAAAGAAACCTTAAATAAAACAAATATTGGCAATTTAGTGGAAACAGATTCTGTTAACTTAGAACGTGGAATGAAATTAGGTGACCGATTAGATGGTCATATTGTGCAAGGCCATGTAGACCAAACAGCAACTTGTATAAATATTAAAAATGACAATGGAAGTACCATTTTTACTTTTAATTACGACTCTTCCAATAAAAATATAACTATAGAAAAAGGTTCTATAACTGTTAACGGCGTAAGCTTAACGGTAGTTAATTCTAAACAAAATGAATTTAGTGTAGCTATAATACCATATACAAAAGAAAACACAACCTTTATGTCTCTTAAACAAAATGATTGTGTTAACTTAGAATTTGATGTTATTGGAAAATATGTTAGTAGACTAACTAATTCTTAAATTTCTTTTTTACACCGTATAAAACACCCGAAATAACTAAAAAAAGTAGACCACCATCTATTGGTAATCCCGGTGGCGAAGGTGGACCTAAACCCGGTGGACCTTGTGCTATACCTATACTTGTAATTGCTAGCATTATAATTAATGCAAAATATCTTTTGTTTTTCATTTTATACCCCCCCAGATTAAAATTTTATTATTACTTTTTTCTTTCATATAACAAATATAAAAAAAACTTTTAACAATAAAAGAAATAAAAAAAACTAAAGTGATCTGATTTGGTATAACCCAAACGACTACAAAAACCTCTTTTATAACTACTTAAAATAATTAACTATTTTGGATATCAAAATAGTATCTAAAAATTTATTCGGCAAATATATAGACTTTTCTTTATTAATTACATTTTTTTTCTCCTGTTTTAAAAATAATTTTATTTTTTTTTCATAATCATACTAATAATCAAAAAAAAAGAATGAGTTCTAGTGGTAAGCACTAGGGTTAGCTTATTTTAATTATTAAATTACAATTTCACCCCATACATCTTATCATTCAGTTATTTCCAATTTGGAATATGATATCTGGCTCATATTATTAGATCTAGACTAATGATAACTAAACAATTAACAAACAAACAGAGTAAACGGGAAGAAAAACAGAAAATAAGAGTGACTTATGGTTAGTTTTGAATAAGCATATTAAAAATACTACTTCGTAAATTGATACCGAATAAATTGAGGCATCAATCTAGGATCAAAAACATACGAATCTATAAGGTATCGAAAATGTAAAAAGAAAGGTAAAACGGATCAACACAAAAAGTTGTGGAGTAAATTAAAAAGCATGAACTTTACAGTCTAATAAACCTCTATTTTGGATACTTCAATTGAACTAACAAAACTATTATTACCAGAAATTCTTGTTGACTATTTTAAACTAACTAAGCACGAAGTTAAAAATGGAGAACTTCATTTCCATTTCACAGAATTAAATACGATTCCTGAAGAATTCAAAGCACTTAAATTAAATTCTAAAGGTTTCTTTCCTGAAGCTACTGTTCAAGATTTCCCAATTCGAGGTAAAAACGTTTTTCTACACGTTATTAGACGACGTTGGGTTGAGGAAAATTCTAAAAAAGTGGTTACTAGAGATTGGCAATTAGTAGCAAAAGGCACTAGAATAACTAGTGAATTTGCTGCTTTTTTAAAAGATATCAGTCAGTAATAACGCCACTAGCACTAGTACTGTAGCTAATTTCTACGGGTAAATCCCAGAAGTTTACAAAGACAGTATAAGGATTATTTAAGTGATTTTAAAGCTTGGGATCAACAGAAGCACGCAACAGACTGGTTATTGTTTGCAAAGAATTTAGGACTCACTTATCACTTGATGAAACTGCCTTTTCTAACGGTGATTTATATACCATAATAACAAATAAATTAGCTAAAGGAAAGAAAGGAGCAATAGTAGCCATGATCAAAGGAACTAAAGCTGAAGTTGTCATAAAAATACTTCATAAAATTCCTTTAAAACATAGGAAGAAAGTCAGGGAAGTAACCTTGGATATGGCAGGAAATATGGGGCTTATAGTCAAGAAATCCTTTCCAAACGCTGCCTTAGTAATAGATCGTTTTCATGTGCAAAAATTAGCATTAGATGCACTGCAAGAAATAAGAATTAAACATCGGTGGGAAGCGATTGATGTTGAGAATGATGCCATTGAAAACGCCAGAAGTAAATCTTTAAAATACACCCAAAAACTATTACCAAATGGAGATACACTCAAACAACTATTAGCTAGAAGCAGATATCTATTATATAAATCAAGTAGTAAATGGACTAAAAATCAATCTATAAGAGCAGAAATATTGTTTGAAAAATATCCTGATATAGAGAAAGCATACAAGTTATGTCAAAATCTATCTTGGATATTCAATAACACTACAGACAAAACATCAGCACTTATAAGACTTGCTAAATGGGATGAAAAAGTAAGACAGGCACACTTTAAAAGCTTCAACACTATAGCTAGAACGATGTCGATACATTATAAAAACATCTTAAACTATTTTGATAATCGAAGTACGAATGCATCAGCAGAATCATTCAATGCTAAAATTTAAAGCCTTTAGAGTACAGTTTAGAGGCGTCAGAAATGTGGATTTTTTCTTATATAGACTTACTACTATTTTTGCGTAATTCTTAAATCCCACAACTTTTTGACTTGATCTCCGATTTTTTCTTATATAGACTTACTACTATTTTTGCGTAATTCTTAAATCCCACAACTTTTTGACTTGATCCGGTAAAACATTAAATAAATGTGTTTTAAACAAAAAAAAAGCACTCTATAAGAGTGCTTTTAAGTGGTCCCACTTGGGCTCGAACCAAGGACCCTCTGATTATGAGTCAGATGCTCTAACCAGCTGAGCTATGGGACCGAATAATTTGGCTGCAAATGTAACACTTATTTTGAATAATTTATATATTTTTTTTAAAAAAATTAATTAAACAGATCTATTCATCAGCCAAAGTCCAAAATTTCTTAGCCCCTGCTTGTTTTCTTTAGATATATTCATTGAAAATAATGTCTCAAACGCTTTTTCTGTATAATCTTTAATTTGTTCTTTTATTAAAACAGGGATATTGTTTTGTTCAAAAATTTGAGTTACCTCATTAATTTTTATCCAATTATCTTCAATTTTTTGGTTATAAAAAAAATATAATTTTCTTTTATCATCCTCAGACGCAACTTCCAAAGCTTTTAAATACATGTAAGTTTTCTTATTTTCTATAATGTCACCTCCGATTTGCTTCCCAAAAGTCTTAGGATCCCCAAAAGTATCTAAATAGTCATCTTGCAATTGAAATGCAATCCCTAAGTTTAAACCAAATTCATAAATTAAGTTTGCATTTTCATCACTCGTTTCTGCTACAATAGCACCCATTTTTAATGCCGCTGCTACTAAAACCGATGTTTTTAAACGAATCATATTGATATATTCATCAATAGTTACATCATTTCTGGTTTCAAAATCGACATCTAATTGTTGTCCGTCACAAACTTCTAATGCTGTTTTACTAAATAATTTTGCCAATTTCTGAAAAACGATAGGCTCATAATTTTCAAAATATTGATATGCTAAAATCAACATTGCATCCCCCGAAAGAATACCTGTGTTAAGATCCCATTTTTCGTGCACTGTTTCTTTACCCCTTCTTAAAGGAGCATCATCCATAATATCATCGTGAATCAAAGTGAAATTATGAAAAACCTCAACAGCTAAAGCAGCTGGCATTGCTTTTTCATATGATTCAGAAAAAATATCTGCTGCCATTAATGTTAAAATAGGACGCATTCTTTTACCTCCTAATTTAATAATGTAATCTATGGGTTCATATAAATTTTTAGGTTCATTAACCCACTTTTTAGATTCTAAATAATTAATAAAATCTTTCTGATAATGTAGAATGTCCAAATCTGTAATTTTTTGTAAAAATAACGTAAAGAAATTTTACTTTATAATTCCAATGTTAAAAAATAATTAAAACTTTGGAAACTAAATTGGTTTCTAAAGTTTCCGTTCGTACATTTGCGCTCGAATTATGAGAGAAAAAATATTAGAAAAATCAAACGAACTCTTCTTAAACCTAGGCTTTAAGAGTGTCACTATGGATGAAATTGCGAGTTCTTTAGGAGTTTCAAAGAAGACTATTTATAAGTACTTTAAGAATAAAACCGAACTTGTAGACGCTGTAGCCTTACACATGTTTAATACTATTTGTTGTGGTATTGATGGTATTTGTGCATTAGACCTAAACCCTATTAACGAACTTTTTTCTATAAAAAGGTTAATATTAGAAAATTTAAAGGACGAAAAATCTTCACCACAATATCAACTTCAAAAATATTATCCTAAAATATATGCCACTTTAAGACAAAAACAGTTTCATGTTATGCAAAACTGTGTAATAAGTAACTTAAAAAAAGGGATTGAAAATAAGTTATATAGAGAATCTATAGATTTAGAGTTTATCTCCAGAATTTACTTTAACGGAATGATAGGTATAAAAGATAAAGATTTATTTCCATTAACAAAATATTCTATGAACACATTAATGAACTACTATTTAGAATATCATTTACGAGGAATTTGCACCGAAAAAGGAATACAACAAGTAGAAAACCAATTAAAACTGAAATAATAACCATATGAAAAAATTAATTCTAGCCTGTATAAGCACCTGCTTTTTCTTGATAACAAATGCGCAAGAAAAAACAATGCACTTATCGCTAAATGAAGCCATAACCTTTGCAATTGAAAGTAGCTACAATACAAAAGCATCTAAAAATGACATTACAGCTGCAACCGAAAAAGTTTGGGAAACAACCGCAACTGGTTTACCTCAAATTAACGGAGCTATCGATTATACCAATTGGTTAAAACAACAAGTTTCCTTGTTGCCTGCAGAATTAGTTGGTGGAACGCCAGGAACTTTTGAACCCGTAACTTTCAGTCCAAAACAAAACACAAGTGCTACAGTAACCTTAAAACAGTTATTATTTGATGGTTCTTACTTGGTAGGCCTACAAGCATCTAAAACCTATTTAAAAATTTCTAAACAAGCAAATGAAAAAACAGAGTTCTTAACTAGAGAGGCTGTTATTAATGCTTATGGAAATGTACTAGTGGCAGAAAGTAGTATTGAAATTTTTAATGGAAATATTGAAATTTTAGAAAAAAACCTACACGATGCTAAAAAAATCTACGAAAATGGATTTAATGAAGAGGAAGATGTAGAGCAACTAGAAATTACCTTAGGAAATATAAAAAGTCAGTTGAATAGTGTTAAAAGAATGAAAGACATTGCATACAAAATGCTAAACCTTTCTTTAGGAAGCCCTATTGAAACAAAACTTGTATTAACAGACTCTTTAGACTCTTTAGCTGAGAAAAACATTAACTTAGGCTTAATTGCTGATGAATTTAATGTAAATGATCATATAGACTTTAAAATTGCAGAAAACAACAGAGAGTCTAAAAGATTACTTGTAAAATTAGAAAAAAGCAAAGCGCTACCAAGTTTATCTGCTTACGTAAACTATGGAGCACAAGCATATTCAAGTGATTTTTCTTTCTTTAGAAAAGAACAGAATTGGTTTAACTCTTCTTTATTAGGGGTTAGTTTAAACATTCCTATTTTTAGTAGTTTACAAAGAAGTTCTAAAACTGCACAAGCAAAAATTGCTTTAGAAACAGCAGATATAAGATTACAAGAAACCAAACAACGTTTAAGTTTATTAGCAGAAACAGCAAAAAGTGATTATCAGCTAACTATAGAAAATTATGCAACCGCAAAGAAAAATGTTGGTTTAGCAGAAAGAATAGAAAAAAAACAACGCATTAAATTCTTTGAAGGAATTTCTTCTAGTTTCGATTTACTACAGGCACAAAACCAATTATATACGCAACAACAAAACTACATTCAATCTATGTTAGATGTTATTGCTAAAAAAGCAACATTAGAAAACGCATTAAACCTACCAATTAAATAATAACCAAACGATGAGAAAAATATATTCATTATTAGTAATTACACTTGTTTTAATTTCTTGTGGAGAAGAAAAAACAACTTCTGTGGCAGATATAGTTGCTACAGGAAATTTAAAGGAGTTAACAGCTAAAAAGAAAGAAATTACAGCAAATTTAGAAGCTATAAATGTAGATTTAGAAGCTATAAACGCAGCTATTTCTAAAAAAGACACCATCAAAAAACTTCCTTTAATTACCACCATCACAGTAAAAGAAGAAGTTTTTAATCACTATTTAGAAATTCAGGGAAATGTAAAAACAAAACAAAACATTTTAATTTACCCAGAAATGTCAGGTATTTTAAAAAGAGTATATGTTAAAGAAGGACAAAAGGTTAGTAAAGGACAATTATTAGCAACTATAGATGATGGTGGTTTAAGCAGCCAAGTAGCACAATTAGAAGGTACTACCCAATTAGCTAAAACAACTTTTGAACGTCAAAAACGTTTATGGGAGCAAAAAATAGGTTCAGAAATTGAGTTTTTACAAACAAAAACAAGTTATCAATCTCAAGTTAACTCTTTAAAACAACTAAAAAGTCAACAAACAAAAGCATCTATAAGAGCACCTTTTTCTGGTGTTATAGATGATGTTATGAAGGAAGCAGGAACCGTTATTGCTCCTGGTCAAGGATCTGAAGTTTTTAGAATTGTAAATCTTAACAACATGTATGTAGAGGCAGAAGTGCCTGAAAGATATATTACAAGTGTTCAAAAAAACAAAGAGGTAAAAATAGAATTTCCGGTACTTGGCACAAGTTTAAATAGCAGTATTAGACAAGTTGGTAGTTTTATCAACCCTAATAATAGATCTTTTAAAATTGAAGTACCTGTTACAAATAAAAATGGCAATGTAAAACCAAATTTAACCGCAAAACTTCAAATTAACGATTATACTGACGCTAACGCTGTTTTAATTCCGCAAAGTATTATATCTGAAAATGCAAACGGAGAACAATTTGTATATGTCATAAAAGGTAAAAACTCAGACAACGAAGCAATTGCAGAAAGAGTTGTTATTAAAACAGGTAAAACACAAGGAAATTTTATTGAAGTTTTAGAAAACTTAACCGTTGGCACAGAAATTATTAAAGAAGGGGCACGTAGTGTAAACAACGGACAAACAGTAAAAGTTATCAATAAATAAAAATATTAAGGATGACAAAACAAAAAAAACAAGTCGATAAAGAGTTTAAATTATCCTCTTGGGCAATTCATAATAAAACAACCATTTATGTAATAATGGCTGTATTATTTTTCTATGGTATTTCTGCTTATTTAAGCATGGCTAGAGAAAACTTCCCAGAGGTAAAAGAAACCAAAATATACATTAGCACTATTTACCCTGGTAATACAGCAGAAGATATAGAAAAACTAATTACAGATCCTATAGAAGATAAAGTAAAAACAGTGAGTAATGTGGTAGAAGTTACCTCTACATCTCAAGAAGATTACTCTATGGTTGTTGTTGAGTTTGATGAAAACATATCTGTAGAACTTGCTAAACAGAAAATTAAAGACGAGCTATCTACAGAAACATCAAGTGAAGATTGGCCTACATTTAATGGCGCTAAAATTGAACCTAATGTTTTTAATTTAAGTATGTCTGAAGAGGTACCTATCTTAAATATTAACATTTCTGGTGATTACCCTGTCTACAAGCTAAAAGAATTTGGAGAATATTTACAAGATGAAATTGAAGATTTAGCAGAAATTAAGAAAGCTGATATTCGTGGAGCCCAAGAAAAAGAAGTAGAAGTTGCTGTAGACATTTATAAAATGATGGCTGCAAAAGTGAGTTTTAACGATATTACCTCTGCAATTAGCAACGGAAACGTAACCATGTCTGCAGGTAACTTTATTACAAGCGGACAAAGAAGAACGGTTAGAATTATTGGAGAAATTGATAAACCTGCTGCTTTAGAAGACTTTGTAATTAAGTCTGAATTTAACAATCCTATTTACTTAAAAGATGTAGCTACTGTTGCCTTTAAAGACAAAGACAAAACAACCTTTGCTAGAGAAAAAGGAAAACCTGTTGTAATGCTAGACGTTAAAAAAAGAGCTGGAGAAAACATGGTTGCGGCATCAGAACAAATACAAGGAATTGTAAACGAAGCAATTGCAAATCATTTTCCTAAAGACTTAACCGTTAAAATTGTTAACGATCAATCTTCTAAAACTATTGGTCAAGTAGACGATTTAGTTAACAATATTATTTTTGGTGTTATTTTAGTAGTAGTTGTTTTAATGTTTTTCTTAGGGTTTAAAAACGCTGTCTTTGTTGGTTTTGCAATACCAATGTCTATGTTTATGTCTTTAATGATCTTAAATTTATTAGGCTACACCATGAATACCATGATTCTTTTCGGATTAATTATGGGACTTGGAATGTTGGTTGATAACGGAATTGTAGTTGTAGAAAACGTATATCGATTAATGGATGAAGAAGGAATGAACAGGATTGAAGCTGCTAAAAAAGGAATTAGCGAAATTGCTTTTCCTATTATCATTTCTACTGCAACTACTGTTGCCGCGTTTATTCCTTTAGGCTTGTGGCCTGGAGTTATGGGAGATTTTATGGTTTTATTACCAATCACATTATCTACCGTTTTAGGCTCTTCTTTATTAGTTGCCATTTTCTTTAACTCGGTATTGGTTTCTCAGTTTATGAGTGTAGAAGATGCAGATATGCCAATTAAAAAAATTGTAATGATTACAAGTGTAATGACTGTAATAGGTGTTCTTATTTTACTATTAGGTGGTACTTATAGTGCTTTAGGTACACTAATAATTTTTACAGCAATTATGTTATGGGCTTACCGATTATTCTTAAGAGGTTGGGCAAATAGTTTTCAAAATAAAGTGTTACCTAAATTAGAGGCTTGGTACGAAATTAGACTGAGAAAAGCTTTATCTGGTAAAAGACCTTACGCTTTGGTTATTCTTACTTTTGTTTTACTAATTGCATCATTTATGGCTTTTGGTTGGTCTTTAGATACACAAAGAACCAAAGTAGAATTTTTTCCAGACAACAAGCCAAACCAAATAATTGTTTACATAGAATATCCCGAAGGTACAGATATTCAAAAAACAAATTCGATTACTAAATTGATTGAAAAAAATGTAGCCGACGTTTTATATAGTGATGAATATATGGACGGTGACTATAATTTTATGGTAGAAAGTTTAGTTTCTCAAGTAGGTGAAGGAGCAGGAAACCCACAAACCGATGGTGGTTCTGCTGCAGAAATGCCTCACAAAGGAAAAGTAACCGCCTCTATGAGAGAATACAAATATAGAAGAGGCCTAGATAGTGAATTAATGCGTCAGAAAGTACAAACTGCTTTGGTTGGTATTTATCCTGGAGTTTTAATTTCTGTTGAAAAAGATGCAAACGGACCACCAGTTGGTTCTCCTATTAATATTGAAATTGAAGGAGATGATTATGCAGAATTAATTCATACAGCTCAAAGAATGCGAGATTTTATCAACACAAAAAGCATTTCTGGTATTGATGAATTAAAGATTGATGTAAACAGAGACAAACCAGGAATGGAAGTTTTGGTAGACAGGAAAAAAGCTGGCGAATTAGGCGTTTCTACAGGTCAAGTAGGATCACAATTAAGAGCTTCTATTTTTGGAAACAAAGCAGGTGTCTACAAAGAAGATGGAGATGATTTTGACATCTATGTTCGTTTTAATAAAGAAGACAGGTACAATACAAGTGCCCTTTTTAACCAAAACATTATATTTAGAGACATGGCTTCTGGTAAAATAAAAGAGATTCCGGTTTCTACTGTGGCAACACAAAAAAACAACTCTGGTTTTAGTGCCATTAAACACAAAGATGTAAGAAGAGTTGTTACCGTTTATTCTGCTTTAGCTCCAGGAGAAACAGATGCTGGTGCTGTTGTTGGTAAAATTAGAGAAGAAATGAAAAACTTTAAAAATTTACCAAAAGGAATTAAAATTGATTATACAGGTCAGTTAGAAGAGCAAAACAAACAAATGTTATTCTTAGTTGGTGCATTTTTTACTGGATTGGCGTTAATTTTCTTTATTTTAATTTTCCAATTTAACTCGGTTTCTAAACCCGGAATTATAATGATTGCCATTTTCTTAAGCTTTATTGGAGTTTTTGGAGGAATTGTTATTTCTGGTAGTTCTTTTGTGATTATGATGACCATGATGGGTATTATATCGTTAGCAGGAATTGTTGTAAACAACGGAGTTGTACTGTTAGATTACGCTCAGTTATTAATAGATAGAAAGAAAGGTGAATTAGATTTAGAAGAGGATGATTTTTTAGATAAAGAAACATTATTCGAAACTATTGTAAGAGCTGGTAGAGCACGTTTAAGACCGGTATTATTAACAGCAATTACTACTATTTTAGGTTTAATTCCTTTAGCAATTGGTTTAAACATAGACTTCTTTAGCTTATTTACAGAGTTTAACCCTCATATATATTTTGGAGGAGATAACGTAGTTTTCTGGGGACCTTTAGCATGGACAGTTATTTATGGTTTATTAATAGCAACCTTCTTAACCTTAATTGTTGTACCTATTCTATTTTATCTAATTACATTATTTAAAATGTGGTTAAAAAGCAAAACATCTCCTAAAAAGATGATTACTGAAGAAGTTTTTAATACAGATCAAAGAATAGATAAGAAAAATCAAATCTAAATTTTAAGCATATATTTTTATAATAAAAGAGATGAGATTCATATAATTTCATCTCTTTTTGTATTTTAGACCTAATGATAAAAAAGAAGTCTTTTACTGTTGATGAAATAAAACGAAAGTTAGAAAACTACTGCGTTTACCAAGATAGAAGCCACAAAGAAGTGGAGCAAAAAATGTATGAATACAATTTAATCCCAGAAGCCAGAGAAATGATTCTTTTAAGTTTAATGAAAGACAACTTTTTAAATGAAGAACGTTTTGCTAAAAGTTATGCTCGTGGAAAATTTAGAATTAAATCTTGGGGAAAACAACGTATTGTTAGAGAGTTAAAGTTTAGAGACATTTCTGCATACAACATTAAAACAGCTTTAAAAGAAATTGATGAAAATGAATATTTAGAAACAATTTACAGAATTACAGAAAACAGAAACAATGTAATTTCTGAACCTAATATTTACAAAAGAAAGAAAAAGCTCATCGATTTTTTAATGAGAAAAGGCTTTGAAAATGAGTTGATTTTTAAAGTGGTTGCAGAAGTAGTTTCTTAATTTTCTATTGGTGTAAAATAATTACTAAAAGCTAGCAAACTAGTTTAGCCCTGATAGAACGGCGTGTTTGAGCTCTTTTTTAGGTTATTTCGAGTAAATTTTGAAGAATGAAAAATTTACTCGAAATAACCTAAAAAAAGCGAGTAGCGAAAGCAGGAAATAGCTTCTAATACTAGTTATGAAACCTAGTTAAAAAAATAGAATCACTTTTTTTCTTTGCTTTAATCACCGCCTGAACATTATTATTAGGTATTTCTACAGATAAAACATAGTGTTTAATTTTCCAAATATTCTGCTTTTTCTCTAAAACACCAGAACCTCTGCAAGTTCCCATCCAAGTATCTAACAATTCATCAAACCATACAAAATTTCTTTGCTCACTTACGTAAACATTTCTTTCTAGAGGTTTAAAAGACCAAGCTTTACCTTTGTTAAAAAAAGGTTTACTAAAACTTGCAAATTCCGTTTTATTCCAATTTTCTGTAGCATCTGTCCCTATAAAAACAGAAACGCTATCCATTGCACCAAAATAACCTTTGTAATCTGCTTCTGAAGCGGCTTTGTGCCAATTATCTAACAAAGTGTTTACTTCTACCTTTATAGTTGACACACTTTTAATTGTTGTAACTTTTTTTGCAGGACTACATCCAAAAAAAGAAAAGATTAACATACAAAAGAAAAAAAATATTCTCATTTTATTCTCTTGTTATTGGTTTCATTTCTCGATGTATCTCTTTATTTCGATCACTCTTTTCTAAGGAATCTTCTTTCCTTTTTATATTGATAGATTTTTTAGAAATACTATCTATTTTTGTAGAATCTATTCCAATATAATCGATTTCGATATCTATGGCATCTTCAAAAGATTTTTTAGCCAGTATGCTATTTATTTTTGAATTTACAGACGAAAAAGCTGTTATTGTTTTATCTACTTGCAAATTAACTTCTTCTGATGTAATGGCAGGTATAAAGGTTAAATCTGCCAAACGAAGTACTTCATTATGTAGTACATTTACTCTTGTTTGGAAAGGCTTATTATCAAAAAGCGTTGGTTTTACGCTATCTTTTAAACTTACAACCAAATCTCTTAGTTCTAAAGCATTACTTAAAGCCTCGTTAGGAGATACTTTTTCGAATTTTTGTATAAATGCTTTTACCGATTTTAACTCTTGCCAATTTTCTACTTCTTTTTCATAAGTAGGTTTTACATTTACCAAAGCAACATGTTGTTTAGCAATACTTAATTTAGGTTTTTCTTTATCTGTTTTAAGAGTTTCTGTCTTCTTATTTCCACAAGAAAATAAAACTACAAACAGCAATAAGTACATTAATTGTTTCACGACCATATATAATAAGTGGTAAAAATACACATTTTAAGAGCATCTAGCATGTATTTAAGAAAATTGTAACAATATGCTTATTTACAAGCTTTAAATTATTGAATAATTATTTTACGTAAAATATTTTACGAATAACAAAATTAAGTACCTTTGTTTTTATTAAAATCACATTTTAAAAATATGAGTGAAATAATTTTGGTTTTAGGAGCTAGTGGTCAAATAGGAAATGAATTGACGCAGAAACTTCGCCTTTTATATGGCAACAATAATGTAATTGCTTCTGACATTAGAGAAGGCAATAAAAAAATGATGGCTTCTGGTCCATTTGAAATTATTGATGCAACTGACAAAGAAACAATACTTACAACTATTAAAAAACACAAGGTTACGCAGGTTTATTTATTAGCAGCTATGCTATCTGCTACTGCAGAGCAACACCCACAAAAAGCTTGGAACTTAAATATGAACTCTTTATTTGCTGTTTTAGATTTAGCTAAAGAAAAACATATTAAACAAGTATATTGGCCAAGTTCTATTGCTGTTTTTGGACCTAAAACTCCAAAAATGAATACGCCTCAAAATACAGTTATGCAGCCTTCTACAGTTTATGGTATTAGTAAAGTTGCGGGCGAATTTTGGTGTAACTATTACCATGAAAAATTTGGAGTAGATGTTAGAAGTTTAAGATACCCTGGTGTTATTTCTTGGAACTCTAAACCTGGTGGCGGAACAACAGATTATGCGGTAGACATTTATTTTAATGCCATAGAAAAAGGTACTTATCAATGTTTTTTATCAGAAAAAACAAGATTACCAATGATGTATATAGATGATGCTCTTAATGCTACCATTGAGTTAATGCAAACTGATGCAAAGAATATAAAAAATAGAACAGGCTATAATTTAGCTGCTATGAGCTTTACGCCAGAAGAAATTGCATTAGAAATAAAAAAACATATTCCAGATTTTAAGATAACTTATCAACCAGATTTTAGACAACAAATTGCAGATAGTTGGCCAGCATCTATAGATGATTCTGAAGCAAGAACAGATTGGAATTGGCAACATCAATTTGATTTAACTTCTATGACAAAAGACATTATTACGAACCTAAAAAAAGCACTCCTTTAAATAAGCTTGTAAGGTATTTCTTTTTTCTCGTCTACATAAAAGATTAAAAGAAAGCACATTTGTAACAAAGGTTACAGTATATTTTAATCAATAAAAATACCTTTGTATAAAATATTAGGAGATGAAAAATATTATTAAAAAAAGTTTAGAAAACACATTATCATATCTAGAATTTAGAGCTTTAGTAAGCAATTTATTAGCAGAAGGAAAAGCTACAGGTCATAATCAATCTGAAGATTTAACAAATTACAGCATGTTAAATGACAAAAGAATGAAGCGACTAGATAAAACCATAAAAATTTCTGATGAAACAATTACAGAAATTAAAAAAATTGAAGACCCACAAACGTGGTTGGTTATTACCGAAGGATGGTGTGGAGATGCTGCACAAAATTTACCTGTAATTGCTAAAATTGCAGAAGCAAACGAACTGATTAAACTTAAACTCGTTTTAAGAGATGACAATGAAGCGTTAATGGATTTGTTTTTAACCAACGGCGGTAAATCTATTCCTAAATTAATTATCTTAGATAAAGATAATAATGTAATAAATACTTGGGGACCAAGACCAACTATTGCTACTCAAATGGTTGCAGATTACAAAGCCAAACATGGTGCTTTAGATGCAGAATTTAAGCAAGACTTACAAGTTTGGTATAACAAAAATAAAGGACAAAGTGTACAAGATGATTTTGTTAAGCTAACAAAAAGTGTACAAGCAAAAGAAGTTTAATTTACTAGAAAATAAAATTTTAAAACCGCAAATTAATAAATTGATTTGCGGTTTTTCTTTTCTGTATCTTTGCAACGAAAATTATATAAAAATGTTTGTAGATTATTCCATAATTACTAATGATGCTAAAGTTTGGGTGTACCCTTCTAGCAGAAAATTTTATCCTAACGAAATTGAAGGATTAGAAAATAAAATTAAAACCTTTATCGAAAGCTGGAAATCGGATGACGAAAATTTTAAAGCATCTTATCAATTTCTATACAACAGATTTATTGTTCTTTTTGCTGATGATGAAAACTCTTCTTTAACAAATGCAGATATTGATGCTTCTGTATCTTTTATCTTAGGCCTACAACAAGAATACGAAGTAGAATTGTTAGACAAAATGAATGCTTGTTTTAAACAAGGTGAGTTTGTACAATATAAAGAACTAAAAGATTTTAAAAAGTTACTTAAAAATAAAGCTGTAACAGCAAAAAGCATCATTTTTGATAACTTAATTACCACAAAGGTAGATTTTGATCATAATTGGGAAATTCCTATTGAAGAAAGTTGGTACAACAGATACTTATAAAATTTTACTTTTCTAAAATTTCTGCAATATTGGGTTTAAAATAATTAGGCCCTTTTAAAACTTTACCATCTTCTCTGTAAATAGGTTTACCGTCTTCACCTAATTTACTCATATTGCTTCGTTGAATTTCATTAAAAACCTCTTCAATTTTATCTTGCATACCGTGTTCTATAATAGTACCACATAAAATATATAACATATCTCCTAAGGCATCTGCAACCTCAACCAAATCATTGTTTTCTGCTGCTTCTAAGTACTCTTCATTTTCTTCTTTCATTAAATCAAAGCGAAGTTTTTTTCTATCTTCACCAATGTTTACAATTGGTTCTTGATTCATGTTTAGTTTAAAAGCAGTATGAAATTCAGTTACTGCTGCTATTTTGTTTTTCATTACTTATATATGTATTTATAATTATTTACTTAAAGCATTCTATCTATAATTTTCTAATGCTAGAAGTTACTCCAAAAAAGATATTGTTCTTCTTTTAATTTGTATTTTTGCAAAATAAAATTATGTTGATTTAGTTAGACAATATATAGAAACTTTCTGATAAAATAAAAGCTTCTTTTCTGCTAATAATTCAAAACTTATAAAGAATATAAACTATGTTTTTAAGCGCTTATTTTACAACAGGAAGAATTATTTTTATGATTTTCTTTATCATTTCTTTTATAGCTTTAATGATTTACAGTTACAGAAAAGACATTAAAAATCATGAACGTTATTATAAAGATGCCGGAAAAAAGGTTCTTATGTACGGAGGTCTTATTATTGCGGTCTTTATAGCCATTAGATTACTTTTTGGTCAATAAACTAAAAAAACAACAGCTTAAAATAAATTACATATTTGTAATTTAAATACTTTTTTTTTAAAAAAAAATAGACATTTTACTTGTAAAGTAAATATTTTTATATACTTTTATAGATATCTAATTAATCATTTAACCCCCCTAGAAATGATAACCCCTAAAAAAAGTAAATACAAAACGTTTGTATTATATTCTGTAAGTCTACTACTATTATTTATTCTATTTTATGTATTCTTCAATAAATTTGCATTAGCAGATACAGAAGTACCAAAGAATAACTATTCTATTCAAAAAAAATCTTCATTTAAGTTTGTTCGTTAATGATACAATCTTAGGATTGGATAATTATTCAATCACTAGATTTTCATGGCAAAGCCCTAATTTCTCTATAGCATAAAACTATAATTTACCCAGATATATTTAAAATAGATCTACGTCTTTTAACATTTACTTATTAAAATCATTTATCCCCTAATAAAATGATAACCCCTAAAAAAAATAAATATAGAATATTTATATTCCTATTATTATTCTCTCAATTTGTTACAGCTCAAACAGCTCCTACAGCAGAACCAGATAGCTACTCTACCAAAACAAATACAACACTAAGAATTGATTCTCTTGGTGTATTAGCTAATGATAAAGACCCAGATGGAGATCTTTTAAAGGTAACAGGCTTTTCTGCAAACGGCAATACATATTCCGCTGGTGATACTGCTAGTTTACCCGAAGGTACTATTTCTATAAAAGCTAATGGTGGTTTTATTTTTAATCCTACAGCTAATGATAATAACATTACTCTTATGGTTAACTATATCATTTCTGATGGAACTTATACCAATGCTGCTGATTTAACCCTTAGCATTATTAATGTATATCCGCCAGATCCAAAAAATGATAATTATACAACAGAAACAAACGCAGCTCTAAATATTTATGCCCCAGGTTTATTAAATAATGATACAGATAAAGATGGAAACACTTTATTAATTACATCCTTTAAAATAGATACAATAAGCTACACCGTTGGTGAAAAAGCTGTTTTTTATGAAGGGTCTATTTCTATAAATGCAGATGGTAGTTTTTACTTTACTCCTGCTTCAGATTATAATAATGGCATCCCTACAATTAACTATACCGTTTCTGACGGAACTTTTACCGGTTCTGCTAATTTAGATATTAAAATTATTAACTTATATCCGCCAGAGGCGAAAAACAATTATGATACTGCAGAGATAAATACCACTCTAAAAGTGGATGGCCCTGGTGTTTTAATAAATGATACAGATAGAGATAACAATGCTTTATCTGTTACAGAATTTACAGTAAATAATATCACTTACACTATAGGACAAACAGCTTCCTTTATACAAGGTAGTATTACTTTTAAAGCGGATGGTAGCTATACATTCATTCCTACTAAAGATTACACAGGTAATGTTCCTGCAATTAACTATACCGTTTCTGACGGAACTTTTACAGACACGGCTACTTTATATTTAACAGTAGAACATATTACAAATCTAATAGAAATTAAATCGCTATCTAGTTGTAACCAAGGATATACTGTAGATGGAATGTACAAAATTAAATACAGTACAACCCTTACAAACACAAGTACAGCAAGAGATTATCATGCTACAAACCTTATTAAAAACATAGATTTAACAAATCAATTAAACGCTATTTATGGAAACGGATGTGTTACTCAAGTAGAAGGTGTTACTATTAACACAACTGCTGTTAAAGATTACGTAGGCAATCCTTATCCTTTAGAGTTTAATAATGATGCTATAAATGATGATTTTTTTAAGGCTACATCAAATTCTATTTTTAACCAAAATGCCATAAATAATTTTACCTTATACCCAAGGCAATCTATTAATATAGAGTTTTGTGTTATTGTAAATCCTTTTTGTAATGGTAGACCAAGCCCTACTCCTTCTGGTTCTGGCATCGATTTTAACCACGTTTTAGAGGTTACATCAACAATAGGAAGCCATTCTACAGACTTATTACTTAAAGATTTTCATACCACAGAGGCTATTATAGCAGGTGGTTTATATGTTCCAGTACCAAAACCAACTGTAAATCCAGATGGAACTTTCGATTACACCAATAGAGTAATTATAACAAATGAAGGAACTGCTACTGCCAACAATGTTAATTACAACATGGGACTAGGTAATTTCTTAGATAAACGAATTGTTTTTAATGAACTTAAAATTACCCAAATCTCTGGACCTACAGTTACTGTTAATGACTCTTATAACGGAAACACAAACACGCAATTACTAATGCCTAATAATTCTCTTGATGCAGGAGAAACCGTAATTTTAGAAATATTTTATTTAACAGCCCCTTTTTCTTCTTCTCAGACAAATCATTTTAATCAATTACAACTTTCTCAAACACAAGGAATCTTAGATGGGTTTGATGAAACAACTTCAGCTAACAACAGAGGTTATTCTTTTGTAAATTGGTCAGATAGTTTAGGAAATCATCTAGATAGATATTACCCTACTAATTCACCTATAAACCCAGTGTCTTCTTCATTGCAATGTAGCTGTACATCGGCAAGTATGGTGTTTTTATTTAACTCTTTAACGAGTAATCAAAAAACAATATCAAAAATAGATAAAATTCCAAATGGTATCTTAGAACACCAAGAAATTACGTTTCAGCTTACCATAAAAAACACGAGTAATATTGTACAATTAGAAAACCTTAAATTACAAGACAACTTAAAGAATATTTGTTCTGGAAACATTGTTTCTGTGAGCACTCCTTTTATAGAAAGCTCTAGCGCAACAACAGACCCAACCTTAAACCCTGATTATAACGGAACATCTGATATTGATTTTTTTAACGGTACATCGGGTATATTAATGAAAGGAGAGTCCATTACGGTTCAATTTTCTGTAATTTTAAATGAAGACTGTTTGGGTACCAATACTTCTGTTTTTTCTGCAACAGATCCTTTAAATAGAGTTATAACTTCTAGGGGTTCTGTAGCTGTAAACGCATCCACAGATACAGATAATGATGGAATTACAAATGTTACTGATATTGACGACGATAATGATACCATACGAGATATTGATGAATATAACGGCTTAAATCCTTTAGATGATCATGATGGAGATTTAACACCTAACTACAGAGATACCGATTATGGTGTTGATGCTAATAACGATGGTATTGTAGATCTTTTTGATTTTGATAATGACGGCGTACCAAACCACTTTGATTTAGATAGTGATAATGATGGTATTTTAGATATTGTAGAGGCCGGTAATAAAGCTTCAGATACCAACCGTACTGGTAGAACAAATAAAAGTGTTGGTACAAACGGACTTGACAATACTGTTGAAAATAACGATTCTCTTACAACTGCAACGAATTATACAATTCCGAATACAGACAGAAGCAAGACTCCTAATTTTATAGATATTGATGCTGATGGAGATGGAATTGTTGATAATATCGAAGGACAAACAACTGCTAATTACAAAGCACCAAACGGAACTATTACGGATTTAGGAATTGACACAGCATATCCAAACGGAATTACACCAACAGACACAGATAGAGATGCGACTCCAGATTATATTGATATCAATTCTGATAACGACATCCGTAATGATGCCATTGAGGGTTGGGATTTTAACAATGACGGAATTGCAGAAACAATAGCTTTAAATTTAGACAGCGATAATGATGGTTTAGATGATGCTTTTGATACGGATAACACTATTTTAAACCCTACAAACGGTCAAATTCCTACAGATTTCCCAAACATAGATACACCTGATGGTGATGCTGATGATGTTGACAGAGATTGGAGAGAGATCATAGCCATTGTGGTACTTATTGATAATGTTACTGTAAATGAAAGTGAAGATGCAATTTTTACCATTTCATTAGTTAAAAAAAATGATCAGTCTAAATTAATTCAAAGTGCATCTCCAATTCATATTAGTTTTACTACAGAAGATGGAACAGACACAACAGAAAAATACAATATAGCCACTGCTCCTTTTGATTATGATAAGAAAACAGCTGTTACTTTAACCGTCCCTCCTTTTACAGAGGTAGATCATTTTACAGTTGCTTCTTTACAAGATCTTATTGATGAACTGGATGAACTATTTACTTTAAACGGCAAAATAACCTCTAACAACACCATTAACACAGAAATAAGTGGAGTTGCTACTATTTTAGATGATGATGAAGTTCCTTCAATAACAATGAACAATGCCATCAGTAATGAAGGTGAAGATTTAGAACACATTGTTACTATAAGTAATCCATCATCAAGACCTATTTATATTGATATAAATACAACTAATGGATCTGCAATAAGTCCAGATGATTACAATTCTTTTTACACAACCTTAACAATAGAAGAAACTGTAGACCCTAATAATCCTAATATTGAAACCTCATTTAACATTCCTACTAAAATTGATAATTTAAATGAACCAGATGAGTTTTTAAATGTGTTAGGAGTAGCTGCATCAACAAATGTAGGTGCGCAAGACTTAACAAAAACAGGAACAATACTAGATATTAACCCAGAACCAAAAGTACTTATAGACAATGTAACGGTTATGGAAGGAAATACTTTAGTTTTTACAATTTCACTTGTAAACCCAGATACAGAAGAACCAATGCAAAACTCACTTCCTATCAATTTTAATTTAAATACAGTTAACGAAACTGCAAGCGATTTGGAAGATTATCAAAATTTATCAACGAGTACTTCAATTCCTGCATATACAGCATCTATAACACAAGCAATATTAACCATAGATGATAATTTAAATGAAAATACAGAAACAATGTTATTACAAGCTACAATAACATCTAAAGATATTTCTAACCTTTCTCCGATAACATTTGGAATTGGAACCATAGAAGACAATGATTACCCCAACTTGTTTACACCAAACGGAGATGGAAAAAGTGATGAATTTGAAATTAATGGATTGTCTAAATTTCCATACTTTAAAATTACCATAATGGACCGTTGGGGAAGTGAAGTATATACTTATAATAACAATGGAGACACAAACCCAGAATGGTGGAATGGCACAAATAATGGAATACCAGTTACGGAAGGAGTGTATTATTACACTTTAGATTTTAATGATGGTATTACAAACCCAAAAAGAAGTTTTATTCAATTAATAAGATGATATACAAAACCCCCTTAAAAAATTTAAGAATTGAATATTTTTATAGACAACACTTTGTTGTTGTCATCTTAATTCTTTTATTTAACACAATTAACTACGCCCAACAAGCCCCACATTATACACAATATATGTACAATATGCAGATATTAAACCCTGCTTTTGTTGGCTCTAGAGCAGATTTAAACATCTCCTTATTGTCTCGTCAACAATGGGTTGGTTTTGAAGGTGCTCCAAGAACTCAAACTTTTTCTATAAATGCAAGATCTAAGGACGGTTTTGGTTATGGAGCAACTGTTATAAACGACAAATTAGGCTTAACAAATAGCACAAACATAAATATAGATGCTTCTTACACGCTTCCTACTTCCAGATTCGGAAGATTATCCTTTGGTTTAAAAGGGGGTTTAACTTTTTTTAATAATAACTTAGCAAATGCGATAACAACCGATAATGAATCTTATGCTTCTACGAGTGGAAGATTCCCTAATATAGGTTTTGGAGGATTGTACTATGAAGAGACCTTTTTTATTGGGTTATCAATACCTAACATCTTAAAATCGAATCAATTTAAAACGATTGAAAATGTCGATGAAAATTATGGAGCAAGTAATCATAATTACTTTTTAGCTACAGGAATGATTTTCGATTTATCTCAAGATTTTATTTTTAAGCCATCAACAATTATAAAATACAGTCCTAGCTTACCTCTTTCTATAGACATCAATTCTAATTTAATTTATAAAGATAGATTTGAAGCAGGATTGTCTTATCGTTATGAAAATTCTGTTAGTGCTTTATTTGCCATCGTCTTTAATAAAAAATATAGAGTAGGCTATTCTTATGATTACAAGTTAGCTAGCTCTGGTAGTAATTTAAGTTCTCATGAAATTATACTCACCTTTGATTTCAACTTAAACAGAAACACACATTGGTTATATCATAACCGTTGTTACTTTTAAAATACACAATCTATTACAATAATTCTTTTTTATAAGCATAAAAAAAACCGACTCTTATTAGAATCGGTTTTGATGTTTATATAAATTTCTGCTTTTACAGAAGTTCTAAAAATTAATTTTCTGTTCCTAAAAAATTATAATTTTTAGAATAGAATACCATTTGTTCTTCAAAACTTTTTGGTTGTGTTACTTTAACATCTAAAATGTTTCCATTTTCATCTAAAACAGGTACTAAAACAGGGTTTACAAAACCACTATAAGGGGCAGAAGTAAATTGTTTATTTCTTTCAATTACCTCTTTATGTATCTGTTGATCTACTTTTACACCATAACCCTCAACTAAATTTTTAGCTGCTTCAAAATCCCCTTCAGACTTTATACGTTGTGATTCTTTTAATAAGCGACCAAAAATTTCTCTTAATTTATTGTAATCATTTATATTAAAGTATGTTTTACCATCTCTTGTAATTTTCTCAATTACATTGTCTTTTTTTCCTTGCTCAAATGCCCAAGCAGAAACCCATTGTCTGTTTACCATGTGGTCTTCTTCAATATCATCACCTAAATTAATTCTCACTAATTGCGTCATTAATCCATTTCTAATATAACCATCATACGCAGCCATACCTAATTCTTTATAATTATCCGTTAAGCCTAATTCTTGCAATTTAACATCCATTAAATAATACAAACCAACTAAATCTGCACGTCCCTCTTCCATAGTAGAAGCATAATTTTGAAGTGTTTCTTTAGGCTGCCCAATGCCTTCGTTTATTTTACCAGAAGCATGCCCAACAACTTCATGTAAAGACGTATGTAATTTATCTCCAATTTTTCCGTATTTCTTCTCTATTCTAATTTCTTCATCATCATTTGCAAACTCTTTTAACCTACCTGTTCCTCCAACATTATTATAAGCTCCAATAATGTTTCCTAAAGAAACCGATTTAGAACCATGTTGCTGACGAATCCAATTATTATTAGGTAAGTTTACTCCAATTGGTGTACTTGGTGACGCATCTCCTGCTTCACCAGCAACATTTACAGTTTTGTAAGAAACCCCCACTACATTTTCTTTTTTATGAGTTGGATCTAGCGGAGCATTATCTTCAAACCATTGTGCATTTTCAGACAAAACTTTCATTTTACGAGACATATCAAAATCTTTTATTTGAACAACCGTTTCATAAGAACCTCTATACCCTTTTGGATCGTTATACACTTCTATAAAACCATTAATCCAATCGATATTACCTTCGGTTGATGTTGCCCAAGCAATACAATATTGATCCCAAACATCTAAACTACCCGTTTTATAATACTCAATTAACAAATCTAAAGCATTTGCTTGCTTGTTGTTTTCTGCTACAGCTTTTGCTTTTTCTAACCAACCAATAACATGGTCAATGGCAGTACCATACATCCCGCCAGATTTCCATACTTTTTCTACTAATTTTCCGTTTTCACGAACTAGTTTAGAATTTAAACCTGCCTCAATTGGCTGCTCTTTTGGCCCTTTATAAGCTGTTTTATAAAAATCTGATACTTCTTTATCTGTAATATCCGATTGATAAAAGTTAATTGCAGAAGATAAAACATTATCAATTCCTGCTTTTTTAGTTACCTTTTTAGCATCAACATCATTAAATAAAATAGCTACAATTTCTGATGACAATTCAGTATTTGAGTTTTTTAATAAATCGTTTGTAAAATACGCTTCTGTAAACGCTGGTTTTATTTTATCATTAGAATAATGATGATGAATTCCGTTAGAAAACCAAACTCTTTTTAAATAGGTTTTAAACAATTTAAAATCTTCACTTTCTCTATCGCCCTTGTAGTTTTTGTTGATGCTTTCTAAAGCTTCTCTAATACTTAAATTGTAGCGATAGTTTTGATCCCACATCATATCTCTACCAGACAAACCCGCTTGTGTTAAATAATACACAAGTTCTTTTTCTTTTAAGGAAAGTTCTTCGAAACCGGGTATTTTGTAACGTAATACTTTAATATCTGAAAATTGTTCTACAAAATGATTAAATTCTGTAGCTACTTCTAAGGTTTCATTTTTCGTCTCTTTTTTAGTTTCTGCTGTACAAGACACCAATAATACAGCTGCTGAAAAAGCATAAATTATCTGTTTTATATTCATTATATTTAATTTATAATTGAAGTATAAATGTACAAATTTTAGATACGCATTTTACAGATATTTTTTTATTCTAAAAGTAATTATTAGTTTTATTTTGGGTATTTAAAACAATCTGTAGTATGGTCATTTACCAGACCAACTGCTTGCATATATGCATACATTACCGTAGAACCGACAAACTTAAATCCTCTTTTTTTTAAATCTTTAGAAAGTTTATCTGACAAAGCAGTTGTGGCAGGTACATCTGCTCTTTTATCAAACTTATTAAGAATAGGTTTCTCATTAACATACCCCCAAATAAACTTAGAGAATGAACCAAATTCATTCTGAATCTCTATAAATAATTTGGCATTGGTAATGGCACTCCTTATTTTTAGCTTATTACGAATAATACCTGCATCTAGAAGCAATGCTTCATACTTACTTTCTGGATAAATTGCGATCTTCTTATAATCGAAATTATCAAAAGCTTTTCTAAAGTTTTCTCTTTTATTTAAAATTGTTATCCAACTTAAACCTGCCTGAAAGGTTTCTAAAATTAAAAACTCAAACAACGTTTCATCATCATAAACTGGCGTTCCCCATTCGCAATCGTGGTATTCTTTATACAACTTACTATCTGTTACCCAAAAGCATCTTTGTTTCATGTTTTTATTTTTAAGGTTGAAAAATAAGGTTATTAAAATTGATACTTAATACTTATTAAAATAAGTTTGTATCAACGATACTCGTTTACTCAATAAGTGATTGCATTCCCTCATTTTAGTTTTTTAAAGTGTGTTTACTAAACTAAATTTGAACATCAGTGTTAGCAAATGAAGAAAATATTCATTTACGAACAAGGAAAACTTATATAAATTTAATATCTTTAAATATTATGAAACTACTTAAACAAATACTTTTATTATTTTCTCTAGCAATCTTTTTTTGGGCTTGTGGTTCATCAAACTTAAAAAATAATAGTACGCAAGAAGAAAAACCTGTTATTATTGCAAATGATAGTTTAGAATACCAGGTTATAATAATTGACCCTGGTTTTAATTTATTCTTAAATTCTGTAGCGCAGCCAGAAGGGTATTATTCTCAGCAATACTTAGAAACTAGAAACCAATTTTGGGTAACTACTTGGAATAATAGAGCCATAAATCCGAGTCAATTTAATGCTAGTATTTATGAAAACATAATTGATTATCAACCAAACATAGATTATGGCTACGAAGTAAATTACAAACTGTTTAATTACTTTTTATTTGCGCAACAAAAATATAAAATGAATTTAGGAGGTGGATTTAGATCTGGTAGAATTAGATAGCTTTCTTTTGAAAACTTAGAAAACTATAATCAAATTTATTTTTTTCGTCGGCTTTAAAATCTTCTCTATTTGTTTCTTGCCAAATATTTACATCTATTTCTGGAAAAAAAACATCTGCTTCAAAATGATGATGAACCTTAGTTATATCTAATTGATCTACTAAATCCTTTTTAATGGCCTCCTTATAAATTTGTGCACCACCAATTATATAAATAGCATCATCATTTTCTACCAAAGCTATTGCTTCCTCTAAACTATGCGCTATTAAACACCCTTCTTTAAAATAATTTTTATTTCTAGTAATAATAATAGTGGTTCTATTTGGCAAAGGTTTCCCTATAGATTCAAACGTATTTCTACCCATTAATATATGATGACCAGATGTTACCTTCTTAAACCTTTTTAAATCTGCAGGTAAATGCCAAATTAAATCATTGTCTTTTCCTAAAGCATTATCCTTTGCAATTGCCGCTATTATTGTAATCATAGAATCCTATTTTTTAACAAAATTAAAGTAATTCTCTGAAGATTTGACCTTTTAACAAGATTTTAAGATATTTTTTGAGGCTTTAAAACACGTTTTTAACCTAAAACACCTGAAAATCAAGCTCAAAGAAAGCTGACTTGTTTTCAATTAAACTCAATTTAGATTCCCTTTTATTTGGAATTATCAATATTTTATATATTCATTTTACAAAACTCATAATTCTTTAATATTCTTACAACATATTGTTTGTTTTAAGATGGTTCTTATTTACATTTACTTAAAATTTTGAATACAAGAATTATGGCAATAAAAAAACAATTTTTAAAAAGTAAACCAGTTTGTAAAGTAACTTTTACTGTACCTGCTGCAGAGGCTAAAAAAGTAGTAGTTGTAGGAAGCTTTAATGAATGGAATGAAACAGCTGCTCCTTTAAAGAAATTGAAAAATGGATCATTCAAAGGTACTTTAGATTTAGAATCAGGAAAATCTTACGAATTTAAATACCTAATTGATGGTGCTTATTTAAACGAAGAAGATGCTGACGGATTTGCTTGGAGTGATTTTGCAAATACAGAAAACAGCGTATTAAGCTTATAAAATAATGTAGTAAAAAGATAAAAAAAGAGCTTTCAAATTAATTGAAAGCTCTTTTTTGTTATAAAATGTAGTTTATTTTAAACTGAAACTTTTCCTTTAATATGAGGATGAGGATTATAGTCTAATAACTCAAAATCATCGAAAGTAAAACTTTCGATGTCTTTTATAGCTGAATTAATTTTCATTTTTGGAAGTGGCCTAATATCTCTAGACAATTGCAATTCTAATTGTTCTTTATGGTTATTATAAATATGAGCATCACCAAAAGTGTGAATAAAATCTCCTGCTTCATAACCACAAACTTGCGCAATCATCATTGTAAACAATGCATAAGAAGCGATATTAAAAGGAACTCCTAAAAAAATATCTGCACTTCTTTGATATAACTGACAAGATAATTTACCGTCTGCAACATAAAACTGAAAAAAAGCATGACAAGGTGGTAACGCTGCTTTTCCGTTGGCTACGTTTTCTGAAAAAGAAATAGAGGTATCTGGTAAAACAGAGGGATTCCATGCAGAAACCAACATTCTTCTTGAGTTAGGATTGTTTTTTAAAGAAGTAATTACATCTTTTAATTGGTCTACCTCATCACTATTCCAATTACGCCATTGATGACCATAAACAGGTCCTAAATCTCCGTTTTCATCAGCCCAGGAATCCCAAATCTTAACACCATTTTCTTGTAAATACTTAATGTTTGTATCTCCTTTTATAAACCAAAGCAATTCATAAATAATAGATTTTAAGTGTAATTTCTTGGTGGTTACCATTGGAAAACCTTTACTTAAATCGAAACGCATTTGATACCCAAAAACACTTTTTGTTCCTGTACCTGTTCTATCTCCTTTTTCGTTTCCGTTTTCTAAAACGTGTTGTACTAAGTTGTGATATTGTTTCATTATAATGTGTAAGCGTTTTATTGTTTATTTGTGTAAGCGTCAATAATAAACTTCTGTAAAAATAGAAAAAGCATCAATAATTTTTCTTGATGCTTTTTAAATATTGTATAAAAGTTATTAACGTATTGAAGATAACATTTTATGATTATCTGTGGCGATTCGCCACTATCCTATAATCATACCTGCAATTGTTGCAGACATTAAAGAAGCAATAGTACCTCCTATTAAAGCTTTCATTCCAAATTCTGACAATGTTTTTCTTTGCCCTGGAGCTAAAGAACCAATACCTCCAATTTGAATACCTATAGAAGCAAAGTTTGCAAAGCCGCATAACATATAAGTTGCCATAATAATAGACTTGTTAAAAGTTAAGTGCGTAGCGCTTGCTGCATTTTTTAAATCTGCTAATTGTATATACCCAACAAATTCACTTGCGGCTAACTTTATACCCAATAATTGTCCCATTAGCGCCATATCTTCTTTAGCAACACCAATAAGCCACATTAAAGGAGCAAACGTGTAACCTAAAATAAACTCTAAAGAAAGACCATCATAAAGCGTGTTTTCTGCAATAATCTCGTTTAGAGAAGTAATACGCCATTCTAGATTTAGATATTCAATTGTAAAACCATCAAAAGATGCAACAGCTCCTAAAATACCATTTAACATTGCAATAATAGCCACAAAAACTAAAAGCATCGCTCCTACATTTACTGCTAAACGAAGACCTTCTGTGGTACCATTTGCAATAGCATCTAAAATATTAGCGCCTATTTTTTCTTGAGAAACTGTAACATCAGAATTTACTTCTTCTGTTTGTGGATATAATATTTTTGAAATTACAATAGCTCCTGGAGCTGCCATTACAGAAGCTGCTAATAAATGTTTTGCAAAAACCAATTCTAATTCTTTGTCTCCTCCACCTAAAAAACCAATGTAAGCCGCCAATACAGCACCTGCAACAGTTGCCATACCGCCAATCATGACCAATAGCATTTCTGACTTATTCATTTTTTCTAAATAAGCTTTTATTAAAAGTGGTGCTTCCGTTTGTCCTAAGAAAATATTACCTGCTACAGAAAGACTTTCCATACCAGAAATACCTAAAAATTTAGATAGAACGATGGCTAAAATCTTTACTACTTTTTGAATAATACCTAAATAGAATAATAAAGATGTTAAGGCCGAAAAGAATATAATTGTTGGCAATACTTGAAAAGCAAATATGTAACCAAACTTATTCATATCGCCTACAATACCTGCAAATAAGAACTCACTACCTGCTTTTGTATAGGCTAATATTTCTATAAAAATACCTCCAACAAACTCGAAAATAGATTGAATAAATTCTACTTTTAAAACGCCAATAGCAATTATTAATTGTAAGAATAAACCAATCGCTACTTTTTTCCAATCAATTGCTTTTTTGTTTGCACTAAACAAGAAAGCTATTATAATTAAAGAAGACATACCTAAAACTCCTCTCCATAAACTATTAAAAGAAAAACCTTGACTAGGTAATATTTCTGTAATAGCAGAAACTGTTTCTGTACTTTGAGAAAAAATTGAAATTGAACAAAAACAAAAAATAGCAATAAATATTTTTTTCATAATGTAGATATATACTATTAAGAGCGTTTACTTATTTCGTCTCTAATTTTTGCTGCCAATTCGTAATTTTCATCAGAAACAGCATTATTTAATTGATTGTTTAGCTCTTCTAAAGATACGCCAGAAAATGGTGCTTCTTTTTTAACTACTAAATCTTCTAATTCTAATGAAATTTCATCTGACTCTGAACTATCTTCAATACCAAATTCTTCTTCTATTTTTAGAAAAATACCTGCTTTTTCTAAAATATTTTCATAGGTATAAATTGGAGCTTGAAAACGAACTGCAATTGCAATTGCGTCTGAAGTTCTAGCATCTAATGTTTCTTCTATACCGTCTCTTTCGCAAATTAAACTAGAAAAGAAGACTCCGTCTACTAATTTATGAATAACCACCTCTTTTATTGTGATAGAAAAACGGTCTGAAAATGTTTTAAACAAATCGTGCGTAAGGGGTCTTGGTGGCTTAATTTCTGCTTCTAAAGCGATGGCTATAGATTGTGCTTCGAAAGCTCCTATAATAATAGGTAAGGTTCTAGATCCTTCCATCTCACTTAAAACCAATGCATAAGCACCGCTTTGAGTTTGACTGTAAGAAATACCTTTTATAGTTAATTGTATTAAACTCATAAATTTATTTACGTAAATCTAAAAAAATTGTTTGTAAAATTTTGAAGTTGATTTTTACAAACTTTTTAGAGGGCACAATTTAATAAAAATAATAGCTTTAAACTGAAATTTCTTTAAAAAGTGACGAATGCTCTTGCGTGAAGGATTGAAGCAACTGTTTGAGCTCTTTTTATTTTTTTCTAAATAAAAAAGCGAGTGCGAAAAGCCTGACGAAATTATTTGATGTAAATCTTATAAATATTGATACATAAAAACCTACCAAAATTTAATTTCGATAGGTTTCTTAAAATGCTATTCTTAAAATAATTTGGGCACGCCCAAAAAACATTAAGAGGCTTTAAATGCTTTTAATTTTTCGATTAATTTAGGCACAACATCAAAAGCGTCTCCAACAATTCCGTAATCTGCCGCCTTAAAGAAAGGTGCTTCTGGATCTGTATTAATAACTACCTTTACTTTAGAGGCGTTGATACCTGCTAAATGTTGTATTGCTCCAGAAATACCTATAGCGATATATAAATTAGCCGCTACTGGTTTACCGGTTTGCCCAACGTGTTCTGAATGTGGACGCCAACCTAAATCTGAAACTGGCTTAGAACATGCGGTTGCAGCGCCTAAAACTTCTGCCAACTCTTCTACCATGCCCCAGTTTTCTGGTCCTTTTAATCCTCTACCTGCAGAAACTACAATGTCTGCATCTGCAATGGTTACTTTACCGGTAACTCTTTCTATTTTTTCTGATTTTACTCCAGATTCTACAACTGTAGCTTCAAAAGCTTCTGTGGTTCCTGCAACTGCGTTTTCATGAATTCCGTAAGAATTCTTTGCTAAACCAATAACTTTAAGGTCTGTAGCAATTACTGTATTTGAAAATGCTTTGTTAGAAAATGCTTTTCTTTTTACTGTAAACGGACTTACATTTGATGGTGCAGCAACTACGTTAGATGCACAACCTGCTTCTAAATTTACAGCTACTATTGGTGCTAAGTACAAACCATCTATACTAGAATCTACAACTACAACTGTTGCGTTTTCTGCTTTTGCTACTTCTGTAACTACAGCTGCATATTGTTTTGCGTTAAAAGTATTTAATGAATCGTTAGAAACTGCAACTACTTTTTCTGCTCCGTATGTATATAATTCTGATGAATCGCTAGCGTTTATTGTTAATGCAACAACATTAGTACCTAATTGTTCTGCAACTTTTTTTCCATATGAAACTACTTCTAAAGCAGTTTTCTTAAATTTTCCTTCCGATGATTCGGCAAAAACTAAAACAGACATATTTTTTATATTTTTTTAAACGTGTAATTGTTAAATTCTTAAACTGTGTAATTGTTGAACTGAGAACGCTTAAACAATTAAACGTTTTAACAGTTACACCTTTTTAAATTACTTTCGCTTCGTTATGTAATAAGCTAATTAGTTCGTCTACATTGTCTGCAGCTACTAATTTTACGGCTCCTTTTGGTGCTGGTTTTTCAAAAGACTGAACATTTGTTGATGCTTCTCCGCCTACAGGATCTATAACTTGTAATGGTTTTTTACGCGCCATCATAATTCCACGCATATTTGGTATGCGTAAATCTTTTTCTTCTACAATTCCTTTTTGCCCTCCAATAACTAAAGGTAAGCTTGATGATATAGTTTCATTACCTCCATCAATTTCTCTTGTTGCAGAAACGGTTGTTCCGTCTACTTCTATACCTACACAACCATTTATAAAATTAAAATCTGTTAACGCAGCTAACATACCAGGAACCATTTGCCCGTTATAATCTGCAGATTCTTTACCTGCCAATACTAAATCGTATCCACCATTTTTAACAACTGCGGCCAATTCTTTTGCTACTTGTAACCCATCTGTAGGATTTACATTTACACGAATTGCATCATCTGCTCCAATAGCTAAAGCTTTACGTAATGTTGGTTCTGTTTCTGCACCACCTACATTTACAATGGTTACTGTAGCTCCTTGTTTTTCTTTAAACCACATTGCTCTTGTTAAGCAAAACTCATCGTAAGGATTAATTACAAACTGAACTCCATTTGTATCAAACTTTGTATCGCTTTCTGTAAAATTAATTTTAGACGTGGTATCAGGAACGTGACTAATACAAACTAATATTTTCATAAATTATAATTTTATATTCTTTTCTTGTTGACGAAATTACGTCTTTTTTTTAAATTTACTATGCATGCATAGTAAATTTTTTATTTATTTAACAATTAATTAGATAAACTGTTATTTTGCTTTTTAAACTTTTTTAAAAAATATAAAGCAGATAATCTATATACACTTAGGCTTAATCATCAATCTTTAGATTGATAAATAAAAGTATAAAATGCAATATGTAAACAGGTCTTTTCTTTGAAACACTTTAAATTAAAAGTGAATTTATAATTAAATTTAAAGCTAAAAATAATTTTTGAAAGCTAACTAAATAAGAAAACTCACTCAAAATATAAACTTCTTCTATTTTTGATATAAAAGTACATTTGTTTTACTCATAAATTCCTTACTTTTGCCTATCGAAAACAAACAATAATTTAGATTCAATGAAAACAGTTCAGTTCAGAGAGGCAATTTGTGAAGCCATGAGTGAAGAAATGCGCAGAGATGAAAGCATTTATTTAATGGGAGAAGAAGTTGCAGAATATAATGGTGCTTATAAAGCATCTAAAGGTATGTTAGATGAGTTTGGTGCTAAACGTGTTATAGATACACCAATTGCTGAACTTGGTTTTGCAGGAGTTGCAGTTGGTTCTGCTATGAATGGTCTTAGGCCGATTGTAGAGTATATGACTTTTAACTTCTCTTTGGTTGGAATTGATCAAATTATAAATAATGCTGCAAAAATTAGACAAATGTCTGGCGGACAATTTAATTGTCCTATTGTTTTTAGAGGTCCAACAGGTTCTGCTGGTCAATTAGGAGCAACGCACTCACAAGCATTTGAAAACTGGTTTGCAAATACACCTGGTTTAAAGGTTATTGTACCTTCTAACCCTTATGATGCAAAAGGTTTATTAAAAGCGGCCATTAGAGATAATGATCCCGTAATTTTTATGGAATCTGAACAAATGTATGGTGACAAAATGGAAATTCCTGAAGGGGAATACATTATTCCTATTGGAGTTGCAGACATTAAAAGAGCAGGAACAGATGTAACTATTGTTTCTTTTGGGAAAATTATTAAAGAAGCTTACAAAGCTGCTGATGAATTAGCAAAAGAAAATATTTCTGTTGAAATTATTGATTTAAGAACAGTGCGTCCAATGGATCATGCTGCTATTTTAACATCAGTAAAAAAGACAAATAGATTAGTAATTTTAGAAGAGTCTTGGCCATTTGCAAGTATTTCTACAGAGATTACTTATAGAGTTCAAGAAGAAGCATTCGATTATTTAGACGCTCCAATTAAAAGAATTACAACCGCAGATACTCCGGCTCCTTATTCTCCTGTATTATTTGAGAAATGGATACCAAATTCTAACGATGTAATTGCAGCTGTTAAAGAAGTAATGTATTTAAAATAAATACAGATAATATATCTTAAACAAAAAAGACTTTTAAACATCAGTTTATTAGTCTTTTTTTTTGTTTAAAATAGCCTAAACCCTTAACTACTTTCTTCAATCTTTTTTTATTTGAAATAGACTTTTAGTATGTAATAAAATAAGTAAAATTTCGACTTAAAAATAATACATCAACTAACTCGTTATCTACATTCATTAGAAACATAACAAAGATTATTTTTAATCATGAAAATAAAATTAACATTAATTATCGTACTTTTTTTTTCTATCACTATAATAGCACAAACCAAAGTAAAAGGTGTTATTACAGACATAGACAACATACCAATCCCTTATTGCAGCATACAATTTAAAGGTTCTATAGAAGGAACTACTAGTAATGAAAATGGTGGTTTTTATTTAGAGTCAGATAAGAACTGGAATGAGATAGTAATATCTTTTATTGGTTTTAAAACGTTAGTGGTTACTTTAGATAAAAAAATTAATTACAATTTAAAACTTACACTAGAAGAGGAAGCAAATTCTTTAAACGAAATTGTAATAGTTACAGGAAAACAACCTAAAAAAAATAACCCTGCAATAGACATTCTTAGAAAAATTTGGGCGCAAAAACGTAAAAACGGATTAAGTCATTTTAATCAATATCAGTATAAAAAATACACAAAAGTAGAATTCGATTTAAATACAATTGATAAAAAACTACAGGAGAAAAAAATATTTAAAGGATTAGAATTTGTTTTTAAAGATATAGACACCTCTAGCGTAACAGGAAAAACTTTTTTACCCGTTTTTTTAAATGAAGGACTTTCTGAAGTGTATGGTGATAATATTTTAAAAAAAGAAAAAGAAGTTTTAATCGCCAATCAAAACTCTGGTTTTAGTAAAGATCAACAACTTATAAATTATATTGATGATTTATATGCTGAATATAATATATATGACAACTACTTAAAAATTTTTGATAAAAGCTTTGTGAGTCCATTGTCTAAAACAGGAATAAATAATTACAATTATGTTTTAGCTGATAGTACTTTTATTGGTAAAAAATGGTGTTATAATATTATTTATTATCCTAGAAGAAGAAACGAGCTTACATTTAAAGGAAATTTTTGGGTAAACGACTCCACTTTTGCCGTAAAAGAAATTAACTTACAAGTAGTAAAAAACGCGAACATAAACTGGGTGAAAGACGTTTACATAGAACAAGAGTTTGAATTACTAAACGACTCTATTTTTGTCTTAAAGCGAGATTATTTATTATCTGATTTTGCGCTTAGTAAAAAAGAAAAATCTAGAGGAGTATACGGTAAAAAAACAACCATCTACAAAGATTATATTTTTAACAAACCTTTAAAAGATGACAATTTTTACGATAAAAAAGTTTTTACAGCTAATCAAGATTCCTATAGTAAACCTAAAGAGTTTTGGAATGAGAACAGATTAGAGGAGTTAAATGAAAACGAAAAAGGAATTTACAAACTAATAGATACCTTAAAAACCGTTAAAAAGTTTAAAAACATAAACAAAGCCGTTCAAACAGCTTATTCTGGATATTTTGAAATCGATGCTTTAAACATAGATTACGGACCTATTTTTTCTACTTTTGGTTTTAATGATGTAGAAGGATTGCGTGTACGTGTTGGAGGACGAACCTATAAATCTACAAACGATTTATTTAGATTAGAGGCTTATACCGCTTATGGTTTTAAAGATAAAAATCTAAAATATGGTTTTCAGGGAAAATGGCTTGTAAATAAAAAAAATAGATTTATAATTACTGGTGGTAAAAAGAATGATATAGAACAAATTGGAGCAACTTTAACTGCTACTACAGACGTATTAGGTAGAAGCGACGGATCCTCTTCTTTAATAGGAACTGGCACAAATGACAAACTAACTAAAATTAATATTACCACACTTACAGGAGAAATTGAGCCAACACCTAACTTAATCTTAAAACTTTCTACAAATTACAAAACACTTAGTTCTGCTTCAGACAGTTTCAGTTTAGATTATAATGACCCTGATGCAACAAAAGGGATTTCATCTAGAATAAGACAATTAGAAACTGTATTTTCTGCTGGTTACTACCCTAAAAGAAAAATGTCTGGTTTTGGAGTTCAAAGAGATGCTGCAAATACAGATTTTACGCAATACTTTACCCAAATAACTAGAGGTAGTAAAGATATTTTTGATAGTGACTTTAATTATACAAAGGTTCAATTTTCATTCTTTAAATTATGGGAAATTGGAGGTCTTGGTCGATTAAAAACATCCCTAGAAACAGGTCAAACATTTGGAGAAGTTCCCCTAGGCTTGTTAAGTGTTGCTCCCGGAAACCAAACCTACTTTATATTTAACAATACTTTTAACCTGTTAGATTTTTATGAATTTACCACAGATAAATATGCTTCTTTTCATTTAGAACATAATTTTAATGGAAGAATATTTTCTAGAATTCCTTTGTTAAAAAAGACAAAATTAAGAACTGTAATAGGCTTTAAAACTTTTATAGGAGACATTTCTAACAAAAACATAGCATTAAATACAACTGGCAATAGTAATGAAATACTTTTAAGAGCTCCTTCTAAAGAACCATATTATGAATACAGTGTAGGGGTTGCTAACATTTTTAAAATATTAAGAGTAGACTTTAATTTTAGAGGAAACTACTTCGATAATCCAGAAGCTAGGAAATTTGGCATCACTGCTGGTTTAATATTTAATTTTTAAAATACCAAAAGTGAATACTTTTTTTGTAATGATATTAACCTAATCGAAAACCTTTGCGTAAATTTATGTCATAAAATCTAAAATAAAATTTAATTTATAACTATTTTTGTCTAAATCCAAATAATGAAAGAACCAAAAGCAATGAGTAAAGAACCAAAAAGACAAGTAACTTTTGACGTACTTATAGAAATACCTAAAGGAAGTAGAAATAAATACGAATATGATTTTACATTACATAAAATTAGATTCGATAGAATGCTTTTTTCATCTATGATGTACCCAGGTGATTACGGGTTTATTCCAGAAACTTTAGCCTTAGATGCAGATCCATTAGATGTATTAGTTTTAGGGCATCAACCAACCTACCCAATGGTTGTTATGGAAGTTAGACCAATTGGAGTTTTCTATATGACTGACGAAAAAGGTCCTGATGAAAAAATAATTTGTGTACCCGTTTCTGATCCTATTTGGAGTAATAAAGAAGATATTGCAGATTTAAATCCTCACAGATTAAAAGAGATTGAACACTTTTTTCAAGTTTATAAAGACTTAGAAAAGAAAAAAGTTGATACAGGTGGATGGGGAGACGCAACAGCTGCAATTAAAATATATGATGAATGTGTTAAACGTTATGATGATAGCGAACACAAGAAAAAAAGAACGTTTACTATATAATAGAAAACTAAAAAAGCAACATAAAAAACCATCTTACTATTAAGATGGTTTTTTTATTTTTAAATCCCAGTCTACTTCTCTAATATTGATTATAGTTATCAACTATTTGTTTATGATATCAAAATTTAATTATATCTATAAAAAACTGACAAAAGTCATAGTATGGATAATATAATTTAAAAGGGTGTAAAATACGATATCTTTAATTTACATAGGTTTTTTTTGTGAGATATATTTTCTTACTTTAGCTTATCAAGAAAAAATAAGTTAAATTACAAAATAAGTAAATATGGAAGTAATAGTAAAATTTCTCCCACTATTTGGTGTGGTAGCATTAATTTTCGTTTTTCTAAAAAGCGGTTGGGTTTCAAAACAAGCAGTTGGTGACGAGAAAATGTCTCGAATAGCAAAAAACATTGCAGATGGTGCAATGGCTTTCTTAAAAGCAGAATACAAGGTTTTAGCAATTTTTGTAATTGCTGTAGCTATTTTGCTATTCTTTAAAGGAGCAAATGAAGTAGGCTCTAACGGAATGGTAGCAGTCTCTTTTATTATTGGTGCTATTTGTTCTGCCTTAGCTGGCTTTATTGGTATGAAAGTGGCAACAAAAGCAAATGTTAGAACCACAGAAGCTGCAAGAACATCATTAGGTAAAGCATTAGAAGTTGCTTTTGCAGGAGGTGCTGTAATGGGCTTAGGGGTTGTAGGTCTAGGTATCTTAGGTTTAAGTGGGCTATTTATGTTCTATCAAAGTATGTGGCCTGGAGCTGAAAATTTATCAATGGTCTTAAATGTACTATCTGGTTTCTCATTAGGAGCCTCATCAATTGCATTATTTGCACGTGTTGGTGGTGGTATTTATACAAAAGCTGCCGATGTTGGTGCAGATTTAGTTGGTAAAGTAGAAGCTGGTATTCCAGAAGACCACCCTTTAAATCCTGCAACTATTGCAGATAATGTTGGTGATAATGTTGGTGATGTTGCTGGTATGGGTGCAGATTTATTTGAATCTTATGTAGGTTCTATTATTGGTACTATGGTATTAGGTGCTTTTATTATAACACCTACTTTTGATGGCTTAGGAGCTGTGTACTTACCTTTAGTACTTGGGGCTGTTGGTATTATAATGTCTATACTAGGTACCTTCTTTGTAAAAGTAAAAGATGGTGGCAACCCACAAACAGCATTAAATATTGGCGAATTTGGTTCTGCGGGTTTAATGGTAATCGCTTCTTATTTTATTATTAACACTTTAATTCCGGAGTCTCATTCTGAATTACCTTTCGGGGCAATGGGTGTGTTTTGGGCAACAATTGCTGGTTTAGCTGCAGGCTTAGGGGTTGGTAAAATAACTGAATATTATACTGCAACAGGAAAAAAACCTGTAATGTCTATTGTAAAACAATCTGAAACTGGAGCAGCAACAAATATTATTGCTGGTTTAGGGGTTGGTATGATGTCTACCATGATTCCTATTCTTTTAATTGCAGCTGCAATTATGGTTTCTCATCATTTTGCAGGTTTATACGGTATTGCTATTGCAGCAGTAGGCATGTTAGCTAATACAGGTATTCAATTAGCCGTAGATGCTTACGGCCCCATTTGTGATAACGCGGGTGGTATTGCTGAAATGGCAGAATTACCAAGTGAAGTTAGAGAACGTACAGATAAATTAGATGCGGTTGGTAATACAACTGCAGCAGTAGGTAAAGGATTTGCAATTGCTTCTGCTGCTTTAACGGCTTTGGCTTTATTTGCTGCTTTTATGAAAACAGCAAACGTTATTGCTATTGATGTTTCTCAACCTAAAATTATGGCAGGTTTATTAATTGGTGGTATGTTACCTTTTGTATTTTCTGCATTATCTATGAATGCCGTAGGTAGAGCTGCAATGGCAATGATAGAAGAAGTTAGACGTCAATTTAGAGACATTCCAAAATTAAAAGCTGCCTTAGAAATAATGCGTAAGTACGATTCTGATATGACAAAAGCTTCTAAAGAAGACAGAGCTATTTTTGACGACGCAGATGGTGTTGCAGATTATGGAAAATGTATTGATATTTCTACAAAAGCATCTATTAGAGAAATGGTATTACCAGGATTATTAGCAATCGTTGTTCCTGTTGCTGTTGGTTTTATTGGTGGAGCAGAAATGTTAGGAGGACTTCTTGCAGGTGTTACAACTTGTGGGGTTTTAATGGCTATTTTTCAATCTAACGCAGGTGGTGCTTGGGATAACGCTAAAAAAACAATTGAAGAGCAAGGTAAAAAAGGAACAGATGCTCACAAAGCTGCTGTTGTAGGTGATACTGTTGGAGATCCTTTTAAAGATACTTCTGGACCTTCTTTAAACATTCTTTTAAAATTAATGTCTGTTGTTGCACTTGTAATTGCACCGAGTATTGCTTTAAATAGTAATGCCGTTTCTGATTACAACAATTCTAAAAAAGATGTTAGAGTAGAAATTACACAAACTACTGGAGATTTAGCAGCAGCAACTATTACAACTACTAAAATTATGAACGGTGTTGTAACTGAAGAGGTTCTAAAAATAGAAGGAACCATAGAAGAAATTGAACAAAAAGCTAAAGAAACAGGAAACATTGTTTCTGTAAATGTGACAAAAAAAGAAATCGCTAAAAATATCGAAGTGATTGCAGAAAAAACAAACTAGTACTTTTTTAGCTAATACATAAAAAAGCATCCAAATTTGGATGCTTTTTTTATTTTATAAATTATCTAAAATCTAATCTAAATAAAATTATAGTGTAATTCATTATACTTTTTTTCTACCGGTAATTAGAGATAATAAAAAAAGAATAATAAAGATTATAAAAATTATTTTAGCAATTCCGGCTGCAGCTCCTGCAATTCCCCCAAATCCTAAAACACCTGCAATTAATGCTATTATTATAAAAGTGACTGTCCAACGTAACATATTTTTAAGTTTTAATGGTTAATAAATTAAATAATTTGGTTAATTATTTCCTACACTACAAATGTAAAACACTTATCAACTAGCAGTTAACTCTTATACATTACATTTGAACTCAAACAAAATCATTATAAAAAAAAAGGTTGCCTTTTCAGACAACCTACAACCAATTAACTAAACTAAAACTATTAACTTATATCTTCTAAAGTTTTAATACTATATAACCCATTTTCAATTTTATTTTTTTGTGATACTAATAAAGATTTTGTGCTAGAAGGCAATTGGGTTTCATTAATTACTTCTTCGTATTCTTTTACTGCTGTTTTTTCTCCTCTAATAGCTTCTTCTAACATCGATTCTTCATCATCTAAAGAAAAAAGGCTTTTTATATCCATCCAAGCCCTATGGGCAGCACCTGCAACACTAGCACCTTTATCTATTTCTTGATTAAAGCTTTTAATTTCTTCTTTTAATTCGTGCCCAAAAATATTTCTTTCTTGAGATTTTGCTTTAAAATAATTTTTAAGCGCCTTGTTTTCTATGTTTTCAGCGGCTTTATTAAATCCTTTTTCAGCATCAAAGGTTTTTTCTAAAATTACATTTAGTTTTTCTCCTACTTGTTCTGTATACGTCATAATGATAAGTATTTTATATGAACGTTTGTTTCCTTTATAGATGTCAAACGATGTACATCTTTAACAAAAAAATTGTAATTAATTATTAGGTAACAACTTTCTGTTACACAAAAATATGGCTGTTTTAAGATTCTAATGAATGCATATAATCTAATGTTTAACTCATTTAAATTTATTCTTAGACAAAGATTATCAGCACAATAATTAGCCTCCTTTATTTTTATGATTCTATTCGTATAATTATTAACCGATTTATTAAAAATTTAAACTATTTTTATTTTTTTATTTGGAGCGCATATTAACAGTTTGTTTAAATGATTTTATCACAATGATTGAAATAGAAATAATTGCGGATAGTGACAAAGACTTGATCGAGCAGATTGCCGAAAAAATAGGCGGTTCTATTACTGGTAATTGGAGCGAAAGTGTACTTACCATTAATAATGAAAATGGTACTGGAAAGATTCGCTTTATACCTTTTGATTGGGGTGTAAATTTATTAGATTTTGACATTAAACTACACAAAGAGTTTATTTTTAAAATTCAGGCAGTTCCAGAATTCAATCCACTTCGATTTATTTACCCATCGCTTGGTTCTTTTAAACATCGATTTGGTGTTGATAATAAAGAAAGTAAAATAGAACAATTTCAATCGTTAATTTTTACCAATAAAACAGGCGGCTATAATTACCTACATTTTCCTAAAAATGAAACTGTAGAAATTAATCTTATAGAAATTGTTAGAAAGAAATTTTTAAAGAAAAGAACCACTAACGTTTCTACTTTAAATGAAAAACTATACGAAGTTTTTGTAGATACAGATCATGATTATCGTTTTGCTAATTATGGAACGCTAAATTTAAAAATGGCAGACATTATATCGCAAATAAAGAAGGTAAAAGGAAAAGGAATGTTGCGTATTCTTAAAATTGAAGCACGAGTTTACGAAATATTATCTTTACACATACAACAACACAATCGACTTTTAGAAGGCGTACCATTGCCAACATCTCTTGTTAAAGAGGAATTAAAAATAGTACGTAAATTAGGAAAACAAATTGTAAAAAATCCTGCTAAAAATTATACGCTAGAAGAGCTTTCTTTAGATTCTGGATTAACCCAAGCTAAATTACAAGATGGGTTTAAGTTTTTATACAATAGAACTGTTACAGAATATATAAGACATATACGTCTAGAGTCTGCAAGAGATCTATTAAAAAACACAGATTTAAATATTTCTCAAATTGTTTATACAATTGGCTTTAGCAGTAGAAGTTACTTCTCTAAAATTTTTAGAGAAAAGTATGGCATTACCCCAAACGGATTTAAGAAAAAATTATTAACTGTTGTTTAAATAAAATATTATTTAAACATTTTCTTAATAAACATAAAAGTCCCAAACTTACCAAAAGCACTAAGCGCGTTACTTACAAGACTCATTGGCTCTAGAATTTCTTGAAAATCGTTTTTAACCATTTTCAGTTCTTCTAAAGCTATTTGTTTTTCTAGTGATAGTCTCTTTAAATCTCTATCTATTTCTTTAAAACTTTGATATGTTTTCATTTGCTGTTTTTATTAAGTTTTATGAATTAATCAAAAAATATTTTAGCTATTTTATAAATTACTTTCTTATCAAGATATTTTCTAAAAAGATAAATTAATAGAGAAATAACTAAAAAAAATAATCCCACAAATAAATATCCCAAAGCTATATTTTCTAGATAGTCTCCCAGAGCAATTGCACTAGAAACTGCCAAAAAAACAAACCCTAAAACAGTTAAACTTCCTATAAAAAAAAGTTTTACAATCATACTAACCGTTAGGGTTGTTATCTGAAAAGTTTTTAACTTTGCGTGTTCAAAAGTTTTAGAAACAAACTCTTTACCAACATCAGCTCCTTTATCTGCAGAATTTTTAAAATTATCGAATATGCTCATTTATTAGGCAGATTTTTGTAATTTTTTATTTTGCTCTTTCAACTCTTTTAATTTTTTTTCTAGTGTAGAAATAACATCTTCTGCTTTATGACTAACGTTAGAGACTACCTCTTCTATTTGCTCATCTAAGGTTTCTTTTTTTGTAGAAACTGTTGATGAAACTTTTTCTGTTAAATCACTTGCTGTTTCTACCAACTTTTCTTTAGCCGCTAAAGCTTCATCAGATATTCTTTTTCTAGTTTTTTTACCTTTTGCAGGTGCAAATAAAACTCCTAAAGTGGCACCTATTACTGTTCCTGCTAATAAACCTACTACTGTATTGCTACTATTGCTCATGTTTTTATATTTTTTAATGTTAAACTAATTATGTGTGTTTCACTGGTTCAAAATTACACTATTAATAACTCTAAGTTTAACTCTATAAGTTCTATTATTAACGCAAACAAAAAAAACACCTCAAAATGAGGTGTTTTCCTAAAAACAAAAAATCACTAAAGTGCATACCGTTGAGGTCCTCCTCTTCGGATGTCTTCACTTGCAATCTCTTCAAATTGCGTAAAATTATTTCTAAAAGCATTAGACAATTTAAAAGCTGTCTTATAATACGCTTCATCATCATTCCAAGTAGATCTCGGACTTAACAATTCTGTTGGCACACCAGGACAAGATCTTGGTTGTGCAACTCCAAACACAGAGTGAATATGATAATCTTCATATCTATAACTTCCCAAATCACCATTTAAAACAGCATTAATCATTGCTCTTGTGTATTTTAAAGGCATTCTTCTACCAACTCCGTACTGACCACCAGACCAACCTGTATTAATCAACCAAACATTAACTCCAGCATCCTTCATTTTCTTACTTAGCATTTCTGCATACCTTGTTGGATGTAAAGGCATAAAAGGAGCACCAAAACAAGCCGAAAAACTTGGTGTTGGTTCTGTTACTCCTGCTTCTGTACCTGCAACCTTAGCCGTATAACCAGAAATAAAATGATAAGCCGCTTGGTTAGGTGTTAATTTAGATATTGGAGGCAAAACTCCAAAAGCATCTGCCGTTAAAAAGAAAATATTCTTCGGATTTTTACCTATAGATGGTTCTTGAATATTATCTATATGATAAATAGGATAACTAACTCTTGTATTTTGGGTAATAGAAGTATCTGCAAAATCGATAGCCCCATTAGCATCCATAACCACATTTTCTAGAATTGCTCCTTTTTTTATTGCTGCAAAAATTTCTGGTTCTTGTTCTTTTGATAAGTTAATTACTTTTGCATAACAACCTCCTTCAAAATTAAACACCGTATTTTCTGCAGTCCAACCGTGCTCATCATCACCAATTAAACTTCTTTCTGGATCTGTAGATAACGTTGTTTTACCAGTACCAGACAATCCAAAGAAAATAGCAGTATCACCATCTTTACCCACATTTGCAGAACAATGCATTGGTAAAGTATTTTTGTACACTGGTAAAATAAAATTTAAGGCAGAAAAAATTCCTTTTTTAATTTCTCCTGTATAACCTGTTCCTCCTATCAATGCTATTTTTTTGCTAAAATTTAAAATTGCAAAATTATGCTGACGAGTTCCATCTACTTCTGGATTTGCCATAAAACCAGGAGCATTTACAACGGTCCATTCTGGAGAAAAAGTTTCTAATTCCCTTTCTGTAGGACGTAAAAACATATTATGCGCAAACATATTACTCCAAGGGTGTTCGTTTACAACTCTAATATTTAATTTATAATTTTCATCTGCACACGCATAACTATCTCTTACAAAAATTTCTTTTTCTGATAAATAATTAACCACTTTAGTATACAAAGCATCAAACTTTTCAGTTTCAAAAGGAATGTTAATATCACTCCACCAAACCTCATCTTTGGTTACTTTATCTTTTACAATAAAACGATCATTAGGAGATCGCCCAGTAAACTCACCCGTATTTACAGCAATTGCACCTAGAGAAGAAACAACACCTTGCCCTTTTATAACAGTTAAATCATGTAACTCATCTGAAGTTAACTGATAACGAACTGTTGCATTTTTGATTCCTAGACTATTTAACGAAATCGATTTCGTACTTGTATCTACCATATCAATATTTTTAATTATTTATAGATTAATTACTAGCAAAATTACACATTATTTTGAAACGACATCAATATTTACATTAAAATTGACTTTTTACTGTTATTTGAATATTTTTTTAAGAATATGACAATCATAAAAACCCAACCAATCATCAATGTCAAACCACCTAAAGGAGTAACAAACCAAATAGATTTTGCTGTTATTGATGTTAAGTTAATTGCATAAATAGATCCTGAAAAAAGTAAAATACCAAAAAAGAATATATAACTAATTTTATTTTTTTGAGAAATGCTAAATCCTTCATAAGTATTCACAAATAATAACACAATTACATGATACATCTGATAGCGTACACCTGTTTCAAAACTAGATAACTCTGCAGCTGATAAAATTTCTTTTAAAGCATGTGCTCCAAAAGCTCCTAAAACAATCGCTAACATTCCTAAAGTACATGTAATAATTAAATTCCTAAACATTTTTTATGGTTTTTGTTAAATTTTAAACAAAATTAGTATCTTCGTAAGACTACAAAAATAAGACATATTGATGAAAAACATTCTAATTATTGGTGCAGGAAAATCGAGTTCTTTTCTCATAAAATATTTGCTAGAAAAATCTGATGAAGAAAACTTACGTATAATTATTGGAGATATTTCTACCGTAAATGCAGATAAACTCATCAATAATCATAAAAATGCCAAAAGTATTATTTTAGATATTTTTAATACAAAACAGCGTCAAGAACTCATCAAAAAAAGCGATCTTGTTATTTCGATGCTACCCGCAAGATTTCATATTGAAGTTGCTAAAGATTGTATTCATTTTGGTAAACACATGGTAACAGCTTCTTACATATCCGAAGAAATGAAAACTTTAGATAAAGAAGCAAAAGTCAAAAATTTAGTGTTGATGAATGAAGTTGGGCTAGACCCAGGAATAGACCATATGAGTGCTATGCAAGTAATAGATAAAATTAGAAGCAAAGGTGCTAAAATGTTATTGTTCGAGTCTTTTTGTGGGGGATTAGTGGCTCCCGAAAGTGACAATAACCTTTGGAATTACAAATTTACTTGGAATCCGAGAAATGTAGTTTTAGCAGGTCAAGGAGGTGCTGCAATGTTTATTCAAGAAAGTACATACAAATACATTCCGTATCATAAATTATTTAGAAGAACCGAGTTTTTAAAAATTAATAACAATAAATATGAAGCCTATGCAAATAGAGATTCTCTAAAATACAGAAGTGTTTATGGTTTAGATAATATACCAACTATGTACAGAGGGACTATTAGAAAAGTAGGGTTTTCTAGGGCTTGGAACATCTTTGTACAATTAGGTATGACAGATGATTCTTACATTATTGAAGATTCTGAAAACATGAGCTATAGAGATTTTGTAAACTTATTTTTAGCGTATTCTCCTTCTGATTCTGTAGAGTTAAAGTTACGTTCTTACTTAAAAATAGATCAAGATGACATAATGTGGGAAAAATTAATTGAATTGGATATTTTTAACAGAAAGAAAAAAATTGGACTCATAGATGCTACTCCTGCACAAATGCTACAGAAAATATTAGAAGATTCTTGGACTTTACAAGAAGATGATAAAGATATGATAGTAATGCAGCATCTTTTTGGTTATGAAATTGATGGAAAAAAATATCAAACCGAAAGTAGTTTAGTGGTTATTGGAGAAAACCAAACGTATACAGCAATGGCAAAAACTGTAGGTTTACCTGTGGGTATTGCTGCTTTAAAAATATTAAAAGGCCAAATTAAAACTCCGGGAGTTCAACTACCAATTACCAAAGAAGTATATGAACCTATTTTAAAAGAGTTAGAAAATTACGGAATTAAATTTACAGAAAAACAAGTACCTTATTTAGGTTACAATCCTAACCATGTATTTGGATAAAAACACAGGTATTATGAGGGAGAAGGACGAAGTAGTCTATTTTTTAGAGATTGCTTCGTTTCTCTCAATGATATAAGAATATTACATTTTTAAATAAAAATCTTTTGTTAAATTAATATACGCTTCTGTATATTGATGACGTCCAATTTCAATAGTTAAACTTTCTTCTTTTAATTCCATTACATCAAAAGAAAACTCTAGTAAACATCTTTTAATTTCTGATATTTCGTTTCCCTTTACTCTACAAATTCTATTCAAAAACAAATTATTTTCTTTCGCCAAGGCGATAAAATTAACCTCCTCTTTATAAGGAATAACTACAGAAAATTTTCCGGTTTTTGATAAAATTTTTGAAACGCCTATAATTAAATCTTTAAAAGAAAGCGAAGATGTAAAACGTGCTTTATTTCTAGAAGCATCTTCTGTCTCAAAGGCATCCGTATAAAATGGCGGATTAGAAACTATTAAATCATACGTTTCTTCCTCCTCTGCAATTTCTTCTGCAAACTCGCTAAAAGTTGCATTGTAACAATACAAACGATCTCCCCAATCAGATTCTTCAAAATTGGCAACTGTTTGCTCGTATGCATTTTCATCAACCTCAACAGCATCTATTGTCATGGCGTCAGAACGTTGTGCAATCATTAAAGAAATTACGCCTGTGCCAGCACCAATATCTAAAATAGTATCCGGATAATTATCAACAGAACACCATGCACCAAGTAAAACGCCATCTGTACCTACTTTCATGGCAGTTTTATCTTGATGGATTGTAAATTCTTTAAATTTGAATGGTTTTTTGATAGCTTTAATTTTTAGCAAATATAATAAGAACTAACATATACTTCCATCAAAAAGGTTAGGTATCCTAGTTTAAACCAATCAATACTATTTTTTTTTTAAGAATTGTATGTTGACGAATCATTAAAGTTTCTTCGCAATTCTTAATTTAGTAAATCTTTCTTTATTTCATCTTTTTCAAGTATTTAAAAATCTCGTTGTCAGTAGATAAAATCACCGTTGTGGTGGTATCGAATGTTGTTTCAAAAGTTTCCATAGATTTCAAAAAAACATATAATTCGCGTGAAGTTGCTGTTTGGTTGTAAGCAGAAGCATATATAGATGCTGCTTCGGCATCGGCCTTTCCTTTTACTTCTTCCGCTTCTCTAAAGGCTTCTGACTGGATTTTTTTTAGTTCCCTTTCTTTCTCTCCATTAATACGTGAAGCTTCTCCTTGTCCTTCAGATCTGAATTTATCAGCAATACGAAAACGTTCACTTTTCATTCGCTCGTAAACCTGTTCACTTACTTCTTCAACATAATTAATCCGTTTAAACCGAAAGTCGAGTATAGCAATACCTAGATCTTTGGTTTTTATATTCGCAGACTTTAGTATCATACGTTGTAATTCCTGACGTCCAACAGATATGTTAACAAGCGAATCTGAAATCATTTGACCAGTTGCGCCTGAAGAAGCCGGAACCCTGTTTTCAGAACGTACAGCTTCTTCTAGATCATGAGCTGCAATATAATCTCTGGTTTCACCATCAAGAATATCATTCAAACGGGTTTGCGCCCCTCTTTCATTGGTCATTCTTATAAAAAACTGCAATGGATCTGTAATTTTCCATCGGGCATAAGTATCCACAAATATAAATTTTTTATCTTTTGTAGGTACTTGGTTTGGGTCTCCATCCCATTCCATATAGCGTTTTTCGAAATAATTGGTTTTTTGAATAAAAGGGATTTTAAACATTAATCCTGGGTCTGTTATAGCTTCTCCCACAGGTTTACCAAATTGAGTAATCACAACTTGTTCTGTTTCTTTTACAATATAAACACTTTGGTATATTACGATCAGCAATGTTATCAAAGTGATGCCTAAAAATATAATTTTATTTTTCTTCATTATTTTAATGTTTATTTGTTTAACTGCATTTGTAATAAAGGCAATACATTGTTTCCTTGTTCATCTATAATAATTTTATTGCCTAATTTTGGTAAAACAGATGCCATTGTTTCCAGATAAATTCTGCTTCTAGTAACCCCAGGAGCTTTCATATATTCTTTATAAATAGCATTAAAACGGGCAACTTCTCCGAGTGCTTTATTCACCCGCTGGGTAGCAAATCCTTCGGCCTTTTGTATGGTTTCCTCTGCTTGTCCACTTGCTTTAGGTATCACTTTATTATACTCTGATTTTGCTTGATTAATCAAAGTTTCTCTTTCTTGTTGTGCTTGGTTTACTGCATTAAAAGCGGCTTTTACCGGTTGTGGCGGATTCACATCTTGCAGTACAATCTGATCAATTTTAATACCTAATGAATATTCCTTACATATTTGGTTTACAAGCGCTTCCATTTTGGTTGCTATTTCTGTACGGCCAACAGTTAAAACTTCATTTACAGTTCGATCTCCAATAATTTGTCTAAGTGCCGCTTCTGATACATCTCGTAATGTATTTTTAGGATTCCTTACCTTAAATAAATAATTATAAGCATCATTAATACGGTATTGTACAACCCATTCCACATCGGCAAGATTAAGATCTCCGGTAAGCATTAAAGACTCATCTTTTGCAACAGATTTCGAGTATTGAGTATGAACACCCGCTTTTACTGTTCTAAAACCAAATTCTAGTTTTTGTTGTCTTTCAACAGGTACTTTATACAGCTCATCTATAAAAGGTATTTTCATATTAAGCCCTGGTTCTACTTTTTTTACAAACTTACCAAAGCGGGTAATAACACCAACTTCTTCGGGCTCTATTTGAAAAAATGCACTAAAAAACCCCAGCAATAAAAGAAATACAATGATAATTGTCTTTCTATAATTTAGTATGTTTTTTAAAAGTGGCGATTCAATTTTATTAATGTTAAAACTATTTTTCATTTTTTTTTAAGTGTTTAAGCGTTTTAAATTATTTCTTATTAAGAGACGATATGTAATGTTTATTATGCTGGTTTGCATGGCTAAATTTCAGGAATGCTACAAATACAACTCCACCTATAATATTGCCCAGTGTTGCCCATGTTTGAACATGTAAATAATTTACCCAGGTTATTTTAACACTTGTTAAAGAAGCTGTAAACACTTCGATAGATCCTACGATGGAGTGGTGCAGTCCTCCTATTCCAATTACAGAAGTTATTAAAGTAATTATCACAATTCTGCTTAAGGTATCTTGTGAAGAAGTAACTAACCATGACAACAAGCCCATTAACCATCCGGCAAGAATTCCGCTTCCTAAAATAATATACCACGGGTGATCGATTAATTTTTTTGCGATTCCATAGAATGCTCCATTATCTATAGCGTTCAGTCGTTCTGGTAAAACAGATAGAATGTATCCAAAAAAATAACCTCCTAATAAATTTCCCGCATACACCAGACCCCATAGAATTAACAGGCTCTTTATTGTTGCGTTTCTATTTAAAACAGGAATTACAGATAAGGTAGTATGCTCTGTAAAGAGTTCTGATTTACCAATCACTACAAATATAAAACCAAGAGGATAGGCAATAGCCAACAAAACATGAAGTATTGATGGATGAATAACACCATTAAACAAACTATAAATAGTAGCCATAAGAAATACACTAAACCCTACTTCTAAGCCTGCTGATATTGCAGAAAGAAACAAGGCCTGATTTGACCGCTTGTATTCTCGAAGACCAGTTTGAATCTGTTCATCAAGAATTTCATCAATCTGCTTGGGTTTATTTAAAGCTTCCTTTAGTGCGTTTACTTCCTTTGCCATAATTATTTTTAAAACATCTCATTTCAAATGATCAAAAATTTAAAACTTGTTATTCTATTCCAAGTTTAACGAAACGAGAACTTTATCGTGATACTTCGATTAATGTATTGGTATGACTAAGCTCTAGCGATTTTTTTATCGTACAGCTTACATATACTGCCCTTAAATTGCTGAAAATTTATTTTTTTATTTCATGCGGTTGAGTTCCATAGGAATCTGTATTCGTACTTCATCGCCCACTACCATTGTTGTTGCCCAATCTCCTGTACCTACGCCATAAACAGTTCTGTTTAAAGTTGTATCTATTAAAACACCCAAAATAATCTTACCCTTCATCATTGGGTGTTCCATTTCGCCAGTGATTTTCATTGGTAAAACAACATCTTTGGTTATATCCTTGATGGTTAATTTACCATAAACCGAATATTCTTTTTCTGATTTCTTTTCAACTTTAGTTGATTTGAATGTCATATTAGGATAAACTTGTACATCAAAAAATTCGGAAGATTGAAGATGTTCGTCCCTTTTTTTGTCATCAGTATTTACGCTATTAATCAGAACAGTAAAGTCTACTTTACTAGATTTTAAGTTGTTGCGGTCAAAATTAATATCACCTTCAAAGCTTGTAAACTTTCCGGTAACGGATGAAAAGAAGTGATTAACAGAGAAATTTACTGAAGTATGAGCTTTGTCTATTTTCCACATTAAATCGCTTTGTGCATTTACTGAAAATGCACCAAATACAGTTACCAAAACTGCAAAGCCAAATTTTTTAAATGATTGTACCATTGTATTTAATTTTTAAGGTGGGTTCTAAAAAATAATTTTTCTGGTTGTTGAATAAAGAAAATTGCAGAACCCATTAAACTACTTTCTTTATTCGTTATATAATTATAGTATATTTTTTGAGTAGTCATTAAAGGTTAAATTAAATAACCTCTCCCAAATGCTTATAATTAGACGAGATAACCTTAAAGGCCTCATCCATACGCCCGTTTAACATCATTTTACCCATATATAAAGCAAACCCTTTTGCTTGGTCAAATTCTAACTTTGGTGGCATAGCAAGAGCATTCGGATCGGTCTTAATAGAAACCAATACAGGACCTTCATGGATAAACGCTTTTTCTAAGCCTGCCTGTACATCATCCGGATCATCAATACCAATACCCTTCATTCCCATAGCTTCTGCTATTTTTATAAAATCGGGATTTAACATATCCGTTTCCTGATCGGGAATTCCTTCTACTTCCATTTCAAGCTTTACCATTCCCAACGAACGGTTGTTGAAAATAATAATCTTTATAGGTAAGTTATATTGAACAATGGTTATAAGATCGCCCAATAACATAGAAATCCCTCCATCACCACAGAAGGCAACAACCTGTTGATCTGGACGTGCAAATGCAGCACCTATTGCTTGTGGCATTGCATTTGCCATAGAACCATGATTAAATGAACCCAACATTTTACGTTCTCCAGTTCCATCAATATAGCGTGCAGCCCATACGCAACACATTCCGGTATCAACCGTAAAAATGGCATCGTCGGCAGCCAACTTATTAATTACAGAAGCAACAAATTCTGGGTGAATTTCATCAGGTTTTCCGGTTTCTTTTACATAAGACTGTAAGTTCTTTTTTACTTCTTGATAAAACTCCAATTGCTCATCAAGAAAAGAGCTGTTCTCTTTTATCTCTAGCAAAGGCAATAATACCTGCAAAGTATCTTTTACATCGCCACACAGTCCCAAATCTAGTTTTGCTCTTCGTCCAAGGTTTTCTGGTTTAATATCTATTTGAACAATCTTATTCTTACTAGGCATAAAAGAGGTATAGGGAAAATCTGTACCTAGTAATATTAGTAACTCACACTCGTGCATTGCATGATAAGCCGATGGAATACCCAACAATCCTGTAAGCCCTACTTCATATGGATTATTATGCTGAATTGACATCTTCGCTTTATAAGAATAGGCTACGGGAGCTTTAAGCTTTTCAGCCAATTGAACAACTTCTTTGTGTGACTCTGCTGCTCCAATTCCACAAAAAATAGTAACTTTTTTATGCGAGTTTATCAATTCTGCTAGTTGAACTAATTCGCCTTCCGATGGCCTAACAACAGGCGTATTTCTGAATAGTAAAGTAGTTGTTTCCGCTTCTACTGCTCGCTGGTTGGTAATATCACCTGGCAAGCCAATAACTGCAACACCTTTTTTATGCACTGCATTTTGTAGAGCAGCCTGTAACATACGTGGCAACTGTGCTGGTGTTGTGGCCATTTGGTTATAGTAACTGCAATCATCAAAAAGTTTAATGGTGTTTGTTTCCTGAAAAGCACCTGTTCCAAACTCATTGGTATGTATCGTAGAAGCAATGGCTAACACCGATGCAGATGAACGGTGCGCATCATACAAACCGTTTATCAAATGAACATGTCCGGGACCGCTACTACCAGCGCAACATGCCAACCCATTTAACTGAGACTCTGCACTAGCAGCAAATGCGGCTGTCTCTTCGTTACGTACATGAACCCATTTAATTTTTCCATTACGATGAACTGCTGCGTTTACATGATTAAGACTGTCTCCCGTTACAGAATAAATTCTTTGAATTCCAGCATCTACTAATGTTTCAACCAGTTGGTCAGATATATTTTTGCTCATAATATTTATTTCTATAATTACTTCTGTTATTTTTACTGTAACATATTCAGCAAATTTTTAATGCAGCTTCAAATGATGTAGAGTTGATCCTGCTTCCGAACCATAGCAATTGGTTGATAGATTTCTGATTTTACTAATAAATTGATGATGGTTCTTCCCGTAGTACAGTTCGCTCCGGCAACTAATACATGCTGTTTTTCTTTCATCATAATATTTTATCTTTTTTCTAAATATATTCGTTAGTAGTTCAATTTTATAAATCGATTAGGATAGGTTTACAATCACTTTACCCTTTGCTCTGCCTGTAGATAAGTACAAATAAGCTTCAATACTATCTTCAAAAGAAAAAACTCTATCAACCACTGGCTTTATCTTCTTGTCTTTTACCATAACTGAGAGTTTGTCTAATTGCTCTCCATTAGGTTGCATCCAGCTTAATTTATAGATCGCAGATTTTTCACTGATCAGTTTTGCCAATTCTTCAGGTAAAACATAATCACTCATCCCCATATTTATAGCCGTTTCTTTGTCTGGTGGCCCCACTATAGTGGTTACTTTTCCACCTTCTTTAATTAATTTAAAGGCTTCTAATGTGTAGTTGTCACCTAGGGTATCAAAAACAATATCTAAATCTTTAGCAATCGTTTTGTAATCTTCCGTTTTATAATCTATCACACGGTCGGCTCCAAGCGCCTTAACCATATCAACATTTGTAGTGCTAGTGGTAGTGTACACAAAGGCTCCTTTTGCTTTGGCATATTGAATTGCAAAAGTTCCTACACCTCCCGATCCTGCATGAATAAGCACTTTATCTCCTTTTTTTATACCAACACGTTCCAAAGCCTGAATTGAGGTAAGACCTACTAATGGTAAACCGGCAGCTTCTACAAACGATATATTATCGGGTTTTTTAGAAACCACACTACTCTCAACAGCCACATATTCTGCAAGAGTACCCATTTGTTGTTGAGGCACTCTGGTATACACAGCATCACCTAGTTCAAACTTGGTCACTTCCGCTCCTTTCTCCACAATTACACCACTCACATCAAAACCAATTGTGCAGGAAAGTGACAATGGAACCATATCTTTTAATGCACCACTCACCATTTTATAATCTATAGGGTTCAATCCTGCTGCTTTGGTTTCAATAAGAATATCCGTAGGCATTATGGATGGTTTCTCTATTTCATTTATTGATAAACTATCTTTAAGTTCTCCATATTTTATTATTTGTAATACTTTCATAATAGTTACGTTTTAATTTAATTTTTGATAAAAAAGCTGTTATTTCTCAGCCTTTCTATATGATTTAGAAGCACCAAAAGACCACAATGCCCAAACAATGAAAACTGGTTAAAGAAAAGTCGGATTAATCTGGCGCTATCAGAATTTAAAGTCTCAAAAAGCATCTTTTCCATCAAGGTATTGAGCTATATTCACTGGAAAAACCAGGACAAAGAATGTGGCTAAGGTCTAACCAATATTTACACGTTGCTTTTTACACAACAGTAAACTAGACCACTAAATCCTTACTCAATAGACCCAATCAGGAACTTAAGCCTGATAATCGATTCTATTAAAAGTAAGAGGGCTAAATCCAGCATAGATCATAAAAAGAGTCAATTGTATGCTGAAAACATTTTGCGTTAGCGAGATGTCTACCTCTTTTTTAGCTCTATTTTATTAACGTATTGATGAACTAGCATGTGGTTTTTATAATGAATTTACAAGTACCAACTTATATTGATCCAATTTTAAAAGAGCTATTTTATTGACATTTGTTAGTCAAATTGCAAAGGATCATTTCTTTATCAGACCCCTTTTTTCTGATCTAACTCAAAATTGGTAGTGCTACCAACATCTTTAACAAGAAGAGCTACAACAATTCCAAAAACAATATGACCAACTATACCAGCAACCATAATTAATAGCACACTATCCTCAGATGCAGGCATACCTCCCTTTATAGCCCCTAATATTGCCATGGCAATTTGTGCAAAGATGAATGCAGCAACTCCAAAAATAACTCCTTTAAGAACATTACTATTTATACTTTTTAGCAAATTCATAAAGTAGAATGCATACACTAAAGCAAATATTACACCTATCATAAAATGCATAATCCACCCAACTAAAATAGGGAGTCCCATCATCGTGGCAAGCATTTTCGGTGGACTCATTTTTGGCATCCCTATTATAGCAGCAATCATCATGAATGCAGTCATTACAACAGTGGCAACAACGCCACCGATTAGTCCTTGTTTAATTTTAGTATTCATAGTATTAAATGTTTTTTAATTATTTATTTTTATGCTGTTATAGGTTTAAAACGGATGCTTCAGTCCATTTACACGAATCAGTTTCTTATTCACAAACTCGTAATTCCTTTACTCTGAGAATTCTTATTTTCAATTTATTAAGCATCCAAATGAGATTCAGATGTAATTGTTACTTTTAATGCTTTAGAGATGATACAATTTCCTTCAGCATCCTTAACAATTACTGCAAAAGCATCTGCATCGATACCTTTTACAGCACCTGTTATAGATAAATGTATATCCGTTATATCTAATCCCTTTAACGTTAAAATTGCTTTTGTATCTAATTTATCAGGAGTTAAACCCTTTTTATCTAAAATAGATGCTACTGACATTGTAAAACATCCCGCATGAGCGGCAGCCAGTAATTCTTCTGGATTAGTTCCCTTTTCACCTTCCTCAAAACGGGTTTTAAAACTGTAATTGGTTTTATCTAATATTTTACTTTGTGTACTTAATGATCCTTTACCTTCTTTAAGGCTTCCTTGCCAATTGGCTGTTGTTATTCTTTTCATCTTTTACTTTTTAGTATTTAGTTAAAAAAAAATGTTATTTACTTCAAACTTTTTGGTTTTTTATAAGTACAAAAAGGGCACTATAAGTATTGGTACTTTTAGCTCCATTATTTTTTAGTTCCCCAATTAAGACACTATTTATTAAAGATTGTCTTCATATTTTGCTCGCTTAAATTTCACCAATAATTAATCATTTATTAGTTTACAAAGATCATTATAGTAATAGCTTTAAGCGTTACATCATTTCATGAATAAGTTACATCATTAAAATATTTTAGTTTTAAATATTAAAAAACAAAACTTCACAAACTGAAAGAAGATTTCTTTTTGACGTGTATTCTCTATGAACAATCATTATAAGTCTTGGTCTTTTAGGTACTTTCCATTTTCCTGAAATTAATTTTCAGGATAATGAAACCGATCACCCCTGCTAATAATGAACCGATTACTATTCCTATTTTAGAAGCGGTAATTACTGTTGCGTCTGCATATGCTAAATTTGTGATAAACAAAGACATGGTAAATCCTATTCCGGACAAAAAACCTACTCCTATTATTTGTGTCCAATTAACGCCAGTTGGTAATTTTGCCCATCCCAAACGAACACTTAGCCAAGAAAACAAACTAACACCTACTACCTTTCCTAGCAATAAGCTAAGCCCTACACCAAAGGTTGCCCTGTTTAACAAATTAAATTCACTTGCAACAATAACAATGGAGGCATTTGCAAGCGCAAATATTGGCATCACCAAATTGGCAGTGAAAGTACTCAGTGAATTTTCTAAACTCTGAACAGGCGATTGTACTTTTTTAACATTTTCTGCGATGCAGTCTACTGCTGTAATCTGTTCTTTTCCTAGCAAAACTTTTGAGTCTAGCCATTTAGCTTTATCAAATAATACTAAACTAGATTTAGTTTGCTTGATAAAATCTTGCATTTTTATTTTTCTTCTTGCAGGGATTGTTAAAGCAACTAAAACGCCAGCTACAGTTGGATGTACACCTGATTTTAGAAAACAAAACCAAACAAACAATCCAACGAAAAGGTATAGGGCAACAATACGTAGGTTAAAATAATTAAAAATCAGTAATAGCAGAAACAAACCAGCTGCTACTTGTAGATACCCCCATTGAATATCGTTGCTATAAAAAAATGCAATAATCAGTATTGCTCCAATATCATCTACAATAGCCAAAGCAGTAAGAAATACCTTTAACCCTATTGGCACCATAGCCCCCAAAAGACTTAAGATTCCCAAGCTAAAAGCAATATCTGTAGCCATAGGAATGCCCCAACCATGACCAATTGGAGTATTTCCTGCAATTAATATAAAAATTATCGCAGGCACTGCCATTCCCCCAATAGCTGCTGTAAAAGGCATAATTACCTCCTTTATTGTTGACAATTCTCCAGCCATTACTTCTCGTTTGATTTCCAAACCGACTACAAAAAAGAATAAAGCCATCAGACCATCATTTACCCAAAGTATCAATGGTTCTGAAACCTGAAGTGTTCCATGCCCTAAGGTTAATTCTTTATTCCAAAAATCGAAATACACATCAGTATATGGTGAATTACTCCATAACATAGCGATAACCGCTGCAATCAACAGTAATATTCCGCTTGATGATTGTCTTCTCAAGAATCGCTCGAATGGACTCTAAACGGTCTTTGCTAGTTCTTTTGTTTGTTCACTTATCATTTCAAAATATTTTAACCTTACCATTCAGAAACCCTTAGCTCTAAATATGTTTCCTTGTTTATGATTTTATATGATAACTCTAAGATCTTTGGTTTCGTTAAATAATCTTAAAAATAATATCTGGGTATATGTAGTAACCACACAAATAATCTACCCTAAGACGATAAGGTAGATAATCCTGTTAAAAATTCCATTTCTTCAAATTGCAAATAGCAACAAGATATTGTGCCGGTATAACCAGAATAGTCTTTTACAGTGCGAGAATTACTATTTCCAATTTTTTGGTAATTTCTTTAGCAATAGCAGTTAAGTCGTCATTTTCAACGGCTTGCATAGACGCAACTGGGTTAACCGCAGCCACTTGAGTTTTTCCATTTTCCAGCTCCTGAACAATTACATTACAAGGGAGCATCGTTCCAATTTTATTTTCGGCTAGAAGCGCTTCATAGGCTTTTGCAGGATTGCATGCCCCAAGTATTTTATACTTTCTGAAATCAACATTCAATTTTTCTTTTAATTTTTCGTGAATGTCAATTTCGGATAATATACCAAAACCCTCTTTTTTAAGTTCTTCTGTTACTTTTTCAACAGCTTTGTCGAAAGAGTAGTTTATTGTTTTTTCGATATAATATTTCATGATGTTTTGATTTTATTTTCTAATTATGTGATTATAAGATGTTCCACCATCCCTACTGATACTACTTTTTTATCCACAAAAACAAAGGCGATATTTTTAAACCATACTTTTTCAATCAACGCTAGATGGTCTTCAAAATGTTCTTATTTGTATTGCAATCTTACATTTTGCAGTTGTTGTTTAAGTATTAGAAAGTAGTTTTTTCTTAAACTCATCAGCTAATCCACTTAGAAACAGCCACCCGCCATAGAAGAAAACAATGGTTGACATTTCAAAAAGGATGTAATTATCAGCTCCTTGAAAAGCAGAAAATTTATAGCCCAATAATCCTTAGATTATTGAGGACAAGACTAAAATGGGAATAGTAAAAACAAGCGAAATCTAGAAACGTTTTCTAAAATATTTATAGCATAATGATCGTTGTCTTCGTGTTTTCGACCATTATGTTTTTAATCCATAAATATTAATGTTGATTGCTATTTTAGGTTAAATCCTTCTTGCATTCTTCAAATTCCTTTTTGTCTATTTCTCCTCTGGCATACCTTTCTTTTAGCAAATCCATGGCTGATTTATTACCTGGATAGTATGGCCTGTTTCTAATATTTTTATTTTTAAGTATAAACCAAAGAATCAAAACAAAAACTATAATTCCAAGCAGCCACATCCATCCCATGACGTTACCCATCCCCCAATTGTGTGCTCCATATTCATCCATCATAATAAATTATCCTTTTTTTAAATTGTTTATTACATTGTTTTCCCATTTATATATTTCTGAAAGGGTTTTTTTTTATAACTATTGATGCATAGGATTTTGTTTATGCAGCCTGTTCCGTTCTTTGATAATAGAAGTACCCCTATTTAACAGGTACATTTTGTTCTTCGTTGGCAGACAAGTAAATCTTCATCCTTTTTCATTGTTTTAATGATCTATTAAATAATTATGGATTGTAATTTTTTTTCTGTTAACATTCTAATTTCCATCACAAATACCATCGTTCTTTTAAAATTTTAAATACATTTTTTAATAAATAATAACAGGTATATCAAGACTTTCTAGCAGTTGTTTGGATAGGTCTTTAGAAAACACATTTATACTAGGAGATGTTTTCATGTCTTTTGGGATAGCTACCAAATCATAATTATTTGTTTGAATAAAACTAGAAAGAACCTCAGCTTGTTGATTTCCTGTAAGTATATTGGTTGTAATTGGAAGCGAAGAATTCATATAATTACTAGCATCCTGTTGCCAAGCTTCACTTTTTATTACCATTTCTGGATATTTATCTATTTCTGTTACACCAACAACATCAATAGGTATATTAAGTGGTTTTAAATAGTCTAATACTCTAAAAACACCATCATTAATCTCTAATTCGAAATCATATTGAATCAGTATTTTTTTAGGAATAGTAAATTTACTACCAGGTGTAATAATTAGTGATAAATTGTTAAATATTTTTGCTAATTCAAGAGACTCATCAATATCATTTAAAATAGTGCCTTCTAGTGCAGAAGAACTTATTATTATAGATGGTTCATCAACTTTAAATATTGTTTGTAACAAATTTTCAATAGAGTTTTCCTCTACAATTGTATAAACCTTTAACGGAAAATTTAACTTTGAAGCCTCAACACTTAGCAGTTTGTCGAGTCTCGATTTTACTAAGGATACTTCTCGTTCAATAATCATTGTAGTTGATAGTTTTTCGCCAACCTGAAAACTCTGCGAATCGGAATAAGCACTACTAACTCCCTGTTGTACTCTAGAATCAACCACATGAACAATCTCTATTTTATTATCTATATGTTTTGTTAAATTTAAAGCATAAGGTATTATTGTTTCTTGTTTTCCTCCAACATCGCTAATTAAAATCGTTTTCATTTTATGTTTTTTATTTATGGTTGTTTTTATAATTTAAAACCATCTCCTTTAATGAATTAAGGTATTTCAATAAAGCATTAGAATCGACCTTAACGCTTCCTTCTACCGGAAGTGTATCTGGCATTTCTGTGAGGTATTTCATTAGTTCAGGATATTTTTCCTGAATTTCCTTCTGTAACTCAAAAATCTCTTTGTTTATTTCTTCATGATTTATACACATAATTTACATTTCTTTTTTAATGATTCATATTTACAGAATACCTAATCGGAATAATTTTTATTGGTTGTTATCTGACTTTAAATTTAAAATGATTCTAATTATCTATTTTTTTTCAAAATATTCTTTTACAAATTCATGCATCTTATTTTCGGTTAAATTGTCCGTTGTTTCAACATCAATCTTAATTTTATTAAAATGCTTATCTTCTTTTAATAAGATGTACAATTCCGATTTAGCATTGGTTGGTCCAAATAGTAGCACTTCTGTATAATCTTTTAAAACTGCGCTTATCCTTTTAAAAAAATCTGAAAGTTGGTCTTGCTCTGTATTTTGTTCTAGACTTTCATCCACCCCAAAGTTTTGCTTTTCTCCTTCTTCAGAGGGAGATTCTATTTTATAAGAAGTATAAACACCTTTTTTTTCTTCAATAATCTGAGCTTGCGTATGATCTAACCAAACACCTAGTTTTTTTTAGAATTTTTCATCTGTTTATTTTTTTTTTTGATTTCAGAATATGTTCAAAAAAAATTGAACACATTTAGGAACTCACATAAATTTTAATCATTCTTCTGTCTGAATTTAGAATTCTAAAAATTTATGTTCGTTTCTTTTTAAATAATTTATTTTTTCTATCTTTTTGATAGTTTTTTATCGAATACGATTCTGATAAGAACAATTAAGCCAGCCGCAGCAAGCCACAAATGAACACTTGAAGAAGGTTTAAAAACGAGTATCCAAATAAGCACCAATAAAACCGCTATTACATAAAGGAGATTTTTCATGATTTTTCTGTTTATTCTTCGTTTTCAACGGTTAAATCTTTAAAAGCTTTGCCCAATTTATTCATATCATGGTTAAACTCTTTTTTAAATCCATTCCATTTGTCTTCTCCATCATCTTTATAGTCTACAAGATTCTTTTTTAATTCCTTGTTTTTAACTTCTAACGCATCCAACTTTTTATGATATTCAGCATTGACTTCCTTTTTTTCGCTGACTAATATGTTTTTAAATTCAACAATATTTTTTTCTTGCGTAGTAATTAACTTTTCAGCTTCTATTTTAAATTGCTCATAGTTACTAATTGTGTCTAATCGTATTTCGTACAAGTCCACTTTAGCTTCCTGTACATTCTCTTTTGCTTTATCTACTTTTTTAGCTTTTGATTGACACCCAGAAAGCAATGTTCCAGAAAGCAAAAAGATACTCATTATGTATAAAATTGAAATTTTCATAAGTGTAATTTTTAATTAAATTTATAATTGTGATTAATAATAAGATAAAAGAAGACACTTTATTTGCAGTTTACCAAACAACTCTTACTGTTTACCTTTCTGTTCATTCTAGTTACCTTTTAGTTTCGTTTTATTTATGCCTTTAACTATTAATTGTTGCAAGTGGCAATACTGTAGTAAATCTATTTTCTACCTTTCAAAGGTCAGCTTATCTGTAAAAGAAACCATTACACAGTTCTGTGTATTAGTTACATCATTCTCACCTTTGGGAATACATTTAACCGTAATTAACTGTAAATTAGATAATTTCGTATACAAAATTAAAGAGCGTTCCTTATTCGTATAGGTAAGCGTGAGTTTAAAACGGTTTTCAAGATTGTTTTAAAATTTAATATCCATCGAGAAGAAGTATAACATTTGAATGTTCTACAACTATTAGACATTGTATTTTATACCTTTTAGTTTTTCATCTTCCTAAAAAACAGCCTTCCTATTAAGATAAGAGCAATTAAATGAACCATACCAATACCTAATTGTTTCATTTTTATTTTAGTTATATATTATGAATGTATTAGGCTGCAATGTTATTTTTTTAATTAATGTTTGCTTTTTTTTACAGGATCGAAAATTCGGTACGCAAGTAGTTTTATTCGATCATTTATAAGAAACCAAATTAGTGCATATCCCCATACAAAACCAGCCCATTCCCAGCCTAATGGAGTCATAAATACTCCATAAACAGCTATTAACGTTGCTATTATTTGTGTTCCAAGTACGGCTCCCCATAAAATTTTCGCTGGACGTATAGACCAAAAAGGACCGCGTGTACGTGTAAGAAAAATAGTTAGATGCCCTGCTACAGACAATTTTAAATACATTAACGTTTGAATGATATCCCTATCAAGGTGAAAAACTTTCTCTCCCAGATAAAACAAACCGAAAGCAGAAACAACACCAATTACTCCTAGAACTGTTGAAATACCAAGTACCATAGGCATGTTCCAAGCCTCGGGTTTATTCTTGTATTGAACCTTATCATAAGCAATGGAAAGTATGGCGCCATCGTTAAGCAAAGCCAGTATTACAATCATAACTGCTGTAACTGGATAAAAGTTAAATACCAATATTGATAATGTCATAAATAACAGCACTCGCAGCGTTTCTGCAATCCGATAAATAGCATAACTGTTCATTCGTTGAAAAATACGACGGCTCTCTTTGATGGCATCAATAATTACTGATAACCCTGAAGTTGTTAGTACGATTGCTGCGGCAGCTCGTGCGGCATCGGTGGCTCCTGAAACCGCAATTCCACAGTCGGCTTTCTTCAATGCTGGGGCGTCATTCACCCCATCACCTGTCATGCCAACAATATGTCCACGTTTCTGCAACACATCTACAATGTGATACTTATGCTCGGGGTACACTTGTGCAAAACCATCGGCATTCTCAATAGACTCAGCAACCTCTTTCGTTTCTTTTCTCTTTGAATCGCCCAGACTGCTTGCATCAAGGATGTTTGCACCCATATTTAGCTTTTGAGCAGTTTCTTTAGCAATAGCCAAGGCATCGCCTGTTACCATTTTAATTTTAACGCCCATGGCGAGTGCAGTTGCAATGGTGGTCTTTGCATCTTCGCGTGGTGGATCAAACAGTGGTAAAACACCAATAAACTGCCATTTTCCGTCGCCGTCAGTACGAGCTACTCCCAGTGAACGGAAACCTCGTGATGCAAAATCATTGATCGCTTTATCAACAGCTATTTTTACCTTTCCAACATTTTCAACCAATTCCAAAATCACCTGAGGTGCACCTTTGGTTACCTTAAACTCTTTGCCATCTCTATCTTTTACACTGGCTTCGGTTCGTTTATGAACCGGATCGAAAGGCTGGAAATGAAGCACTTTATACTCCTTTAACGAATCTTCATCTTCCAAACCACCAAGAACTGCTAAATCTATGGTGTCGTTGTTTTCAGATCTTGATGCCAACGCTCCATTGAGAATAACATCCTTAACAGGAATATTATTTACGCTAAATGGATCACCTAGAGTTAGTTTATTTTGGGTAAGGGTACCGGTTTTATCTGCACACAATATATCTACACCCGCCAATTCTTCAATTGCCACCAACTTACTGACTATCGCCTTTTTCTTTGCCAAAAGGCCCGCTCCAACAGCCATTGTTACCGATAATACTGTTGGCATCGCTACTGGAATGGCTGCCACAGTAAGTACCAATGCAAATTGTAAGGTAGTTAGAAAATTATCTCCCCTAAATAATGCCACAACGATAATTAACACCACCAAAGCAACAGCCAGAATGATAAGATAGTTTCCTATTTTAAGCACTGCCTTTTGAAAATGGCTAATAGTACCTGCCTCTTGTACCAATTGAACCGTTTTTCCAAAGTAGGTATTTGAGCCGGTAGCATAAACCAGTGCTTCAATTTCACCACGACGAATAATGGAACCTGAAAAAACGACTTCTCCAGATTTTCGTTCAGCAGGCAATGATTCTCCTGTTAATGCCGATTGATCTACCTCAACTGAATCTCCTTCCAATAAACGCGTATCAGCGGGTACAATGTCTCCCAATCGAAGACGAATGATATCACCTGGTACCAGATCGCGTGCATCAGGATTTATCCATTTTCCATTACGTTTAACACGTGCTTTTATAGCCATATTTGCCCTAAGAGCGGCAATAGCATTTCCGGCTTCGCGTTCTTCCCAAAACCCTATGATGGCATTGGCTAAAAGCAGAACTAGGATAATACCAAAGTCGGGCCAATGACGTGCAAAAGCAGACAAGACAATAGCTGCTTCAATCATCCATGGAATAGGTCCCCAGAAATAGGTAAGGAATTTCAGAAACATGTTGGTCTTCTTTTCCTCAATATCATTATAGCCGTATTGAGCTAGACGTTTCTTTGCTTCTTCACTTGTAAGACCATTAGGTGATGTGCCCAATTTTTTCTGAAGCTCAGACATGGAAAGAGATTTTAAATCAGCTTGTGATTCTTGTTCATGTTCTGATGATTTTGATTTTTTTGTACTGAATATCATATACTTATATTTAAACTATTGGTCTCATGGAAATTTCATCCGTGTCGATTTAATTACTAAATCAGTAAAGCTTATCTTATATAACTTTGTATGCAACTAGATAAACCAGAGCGAGCATACACACAGATACTAATTCTTTATCCTTCCCTTTAAAAATGACAATCTATTAAAGTCCGTAAACCTTCATTTCTTTTACAAAATTGCCATTTCTATACAATATTTATATATTCTAACTCATGTAGAAAATAGTATGATAATCAATTTTCAATACCCTATTTTTTGCTGCTTCCAATTCATTATTCTTGAAAACCCCTTAATTAACAAGTGTTTAAACAACCAAAAATAATTGATCTTTTAATAACCAGCTTCCAAAGGAATACAACCCCAAGTTGAGATATTCAAGTAATCATTTTATTCGGCTTCTTTTTTTGTAGGAATGATATAAAGTGGCAAAGTCGAATCTTTTAACACACTTTCTGCAACACTCCCAATGAGTATGTTTTCTAACCATTGACGGCTATGAGTGCCCATAACAATAACATCTGCTTTTATGGTTTTTGCAGATTCCAATATACGGACTGAAGTATCCCCTTCTTTAACAAGTGTCTGAATAGACTCATCTCCAAGATTAAGTTTTGTTTTATCAAGAAAATTTTGAGCAACATCTTTTAATTCATCAACATTTATTATTGGTGCTAAAGGTGTGGTATTGTATGAAGTATAATACAATATAGGTTTTGAAATTACATGTAATAATGTAACTTCAGCATTCATAGTTTTCGCTAACGAAAAACCTTTTTCTGCTACTTTTTGTGCAGTTTGATCATAATCTATTGCAATCAATATCTTTTTCATTTTTATTGTTTTTAAGTTTATAAATTGTTTAGATAACAAAGTTAGGGAGCTCAAATAGGATACGTGTTACAAAACTATTGATAAGAATTACATCATTCACACATATACATCAAAGTACTTTTAAGATAAATTATTTCGTCATCAAGCGCAGCATTGGCTATAACAGATACTGAGCCAAAGCTCATGGTGTCAACAGCAATAATTGGACTTTGTAAAACTCCACCTATAGGGATATTGTATCTACTCGTCATCCTTTTTTTACCAGAAGGAATTCATTGGTTACTCTTTTATGAAAAGAATGGAAATAGATTTACTTATTCATTAAATGATAAAAGGTCTGTTTTAAAACATCTTTATTTTATCGGAAAATTTCCCCAAATATTCCCTCTTTAGTTTTATTAACTTTACGTTTAGTAATTGCTCTTATTAATAATTCTATTAAAAATGACAGCATTAATACGCCTCCAGATAATAGCAAAATAGTATAAGAATCTTTTATTGAATATAGTAAAAACAACACAATAACTCCTAGTGTAGTAATTAGAGCTAAAACGACAAGTAGCTTAGATGCATGCGTTTTTTTAAGCAACTTTAAATGCCCTAAATGTGTTATTGCATGAATAAATAACACAGTAATAGAACCGATTGCCGCAATTTGAAGTAAATCTAAAAATAATATTAATAAGGCTGTTAAAACGACACTAACTAAAAGACCTTCTCTAGTTTTTCCTATTGGGTTTGCAAAAAAACTTGGAAGTTGTCCATTTCTTGCCATTTGATAAGCAATATTATTGGTTGCAAATAATACGGCATTTATAGAAGAAGAAGTGGCAAATAAGGCTGCTATAGAAATTATTGTAAAACCAAATACTCCAAACGCAGGTCTAGCAGCTTCTGCAAGTGCATAATCTTTAGCTTCAATAACTTTATCAACTTCAAGATTGCCAAAAACAGCAAATGATAGCGCAGTATAAATAACCATCGTTATACCAATTGATATAAAAATAGCTTTCATCAAGTTTTTTTCTGGATCAACAATATCTTCGGCTGTATTGGTAATTATCCTAAATCCTTCATAAGAAAAGAAGGTTATAGCAATGCTAAACAATATTTTATTAGAAGATGGATACAATGCCGGAGCCATCAGTTCTGGTTTCATATAGATTAAACCTGCAACGGAAAAAGTAACTAATATCAGTATGGTTATTATAATGGCTACATTCTGAAACTTCACCACTTTTTTAACTCCAAAAAATTGGATTGATCCAAGCAATACAATTATTGATACTGCAAATATATTGGTGTAAAATAACGATCCTTTAAAATTTAACAAGGCAGCTCCGTAACTTCCAAAAGATTTTCCAAGAAGTGCTAAGGAAATTAAGGATGCTAAATACAACATAACACTTATACCTCCTGTAAAAACATTTACACCAAAGGCCTGAATTAAATATTCTACAATACCTCCGGCAGCAGGAAAACGCGCTCCTAACTTAGCCAGAGAATATCCACTTATTGCTGCAACAATTCCACCTAAAATAAAAGAGATATAAACTGCTTTCCCTGCAATATCCCCAGCTTGCCCCATTAATGCGAATATTCCAGCACCAATCATTGCGCCAACTCCTAACCCAACTGCCGACCATAATCCAATTTTATTTTCTGATCTATCCATATTTTATTTATTCATCTTCCTTAAAATAAATGGTTTTCCTATTAAGATAAGAGTGATTGAAACTAACAAGATTAAGGTACTAGGTCTATTTTGAATAAGACAAACAAATAAAGAATCTAGAATTCTTCATACCCACTTTTAATAATGGTCGAAATCATTTTAAAACGTTCGTTTGCTTTTACATTATTAGAGGTATGTGCGGGTATAATTATTCCTTCACCCGCTTTTAATATATTGGATTTGGAATCTATTATTACTTCGGCATTGCCTTCAATAATCTGAATAAATGTATCAAATGGAGAAATTTTTTCACTGAGCGCCTCTCCCATATCAATAGCAACAACAGTTACATTGCCTGTAGTTTTACGAATAATTGTTTTTGCAACCACTGAATTTGGAACATATTCAATAATCTCAATTAATATATGTGGTTTTGAATTTTCTAAATCTGTGGTTTTCATACGCTTTATATTTTAGATAAAACAAAGGTAGCGCAACCAACAAAACAAAAACTTACACAATTAGTAAGTTAAATTACATCATTCACACATCTTCTAACGTTCCACGTCTTTTATTTTTAAGTCTTTTAAAGTGGGTTGGTGTTAAACCTGTAATTTTTTTAAATTGATTAGATAAATGAGCGACACTACTATAATGCATTTTAAAAGCAATTTCTGTAAGATTAAGCTCATCGTACACTATTAATTCCTTTACCCTTTCAATTTTATGTTTCAAGTAAAAATGTTCTATAGTAACTCCTTTAACTTCAGAATAAAGATTAGCAAGGTAAGTGTATTCATGATTAAGCTTTTCACTTAGATAATCAGAAAGGTTCACCTTTAATTGATCATCGGTATAATGCACCAAATCAATAATAACATTTTTAATTTGTTCAACCAAAATACTTCTATTGTTATCCATTAATTGAAGTCCAGATTTTCTTAATGCTGTATCTAGTTTACCCAATATTTCTTCCGATACCTGTTCTTTAACATTTGCCTCTCCAATTTTCACATAAGTATATGCTATCCCAAACTTTTCAAGTTCACTCTTAACTACCATTTGGCAGCGTATACAAACCATGTTTTTAATGTATATTTTCATTTAAATAGATTAGTTGTTAAACTTGTAAAAGTAAGTGCTGACATTATTATTTTTATAAGATAAGGATATAAATCCAAGAATCTACTACATAGTTCTGCCTGTTTCTTTGTTACATGATTAATACTCTTTTGTTACTTAAAAAACTATTGGCAGTAAATTAGAAATAGTGTGGTAATAAAAGACACAAATATCACTAATGTGGCTGTTGTGGAGTGTTCTAAAGTATCTCCTAAATTAACGCATCTTTAAAAGGCTACATAAATTTAAATTTCGACTTAATGATCAAAAATAGTCAGTAAAATTTCATCTCCCTTCCTATTATTTATTGTGGAAGTAAGTAGTTAATTACTTATAAATTTAGGTTGAAGTATTTTGTCAGCTTCCATCGTTTTAACGATTAAGCTATTAAATATATTTGCTTTGAAAGCGTTTTTTTCTAAAACAAAACTTGTTAAAATAAGTTCGCTCATCCAAGAATATGTTGTTCTAATACATAATTTCCCTTGATGCATCATACCTAACCCTATATTACTTTCAATTTGAGTAATACCGCAGACTTTAGCAATAGGTCTATAAGCGTGCTGCTTTTTCGGTAAATCTATAATAAACCTCCATATAACTAGCTGATAAAATTTTGGTACTTTATAAGCTGTAAGTCTACGTTTTAACCACTTATAAGTGGTTTTTGATTTCAAAAAAGATAAATATTAATTTAATAATCTTTAAATTTTATTTATCAATTTAAACAAAACAAGATTGATAAAAAAAACACTCATAAAATATATTTTATGAGTGTTTTAAATAGTAGAAGTTTTAGTTTTTAATAAAACTTTTTACAGAAATTAAACCATTGGTATCGCTTAATTGTATAAAATAATTTCCAGCAGTAAAATTGCTAACATCAATATCTTTTTCCGATTGATAATCTTTTATCATTTTTACCATTTTACCTGTTGTGTCATAAATTAAAACGACTTCAGTTTGTTCTGAATTTAGTTTTAGCTTTAAATTAGAGTTAACTGGATTTGGATAAAGTAAAATTGATTTTTTTTCAAAAATTTCATTTTTTGCTCCTAAAGTTGAAATATTTATTTCTTGCGATTTATTTATCGCAGCATTAAAATTATTATTACCCGGCTGACTAGCAGTTATTGTAGCAACACCCTTTCCTACTAAAAAAACTAAATTATCAGAAACAATTGCCACATTTGTATTAGAACTTACATACTTAATTTGCAACCCTGCACTAGAAGTAGCTTCTAAATTAAATTCATTTTGGTCTGATGAAAATCTTATTTCATTAAAGGTAATTGTCTGTTGTGCTTTTGCTATTGTTAAATTAGCTTTTAAAATTAAATTCTCATGATTAATTCTAGAAATGGTGGCAGTAACTTCATAAGAACCAGCATCTATAAAACTATTACTCGAATAAGAAACCGAAACGCCACTTTGTAAATTCCCTGAAATATTTAAAGATTTTGGTGTACCATCGTAGACAAAATTTTCATCATCAAAAGAAAAACCATTTAATGATGCTTTTGTAATTGTTAAGTTTGCTTTTAAAATTAAATTCTCGTGATTAATTCCAGAAATGGTGGTAGTAACTTCATAAGAACCAGCATCTATAAAACTATTACTCGAATAAGAAATCGAAACGCCATTTGGTAAATTCCCTGAAATTTTTAAAGATTTTGGTGTACCATCGTACACAAAATTTTCACTCGCTAAACCAAGACCATTTAATGTTGCTTTTACAATTGTCAAAGTTGCCTTTAAAACTTTATCTGTATAATTAGCTCCAGAAATGGTGGCTGTAACTTCATAAGTACCAGCATCTGTAAAACTATTACTCGAATAAGAAACAGAAATACCACTTGGTAAACATTCTAATATTTTAATTGATTTTGGTGCTCCGTCATACACAAAAATTTCATTGTTAAAAGTAAAATTTTTTAATGTTGCTTTTGTAATTATTAAATTAGCTTTTAAAATTAAATCTTGATAATTAGACCCAGAAATGGTTGCTGTAACTTCATAAGAACCTGTATCTGTAAAACTATTACTCGAATAAGAAACCGAAACGCCACTTGGTAAATCCCCTGAAATTTTCAAAGATTTTGAAGTTCCATCGTAGACAAAACTTTCATCATCAAACACAAAACCACTTAATGATGCTTTTGTAATTGTTAAATTGGCTTTTAAAATTAAATCCTCATAATTAATTCCAGAAATGGTGGCTTTAACTTCATAAGTACCTGCATCTGTAAAACTATTATTCGAATAAGAAACAGAAACGCCACTTGGTAAATCCCCTGAAATTTTTAGAGATTTTGGTGTGCCATCGTAGACAAAGCTTTCATCATCAAACACAAAACCACTTAATGTTGCTTTTGTAATTGTTAAATTGGCTTTTAAAATTAAATTTTCATAATTAGGTCCATAAATAGTGACTGTAACTTCATAAGAACCAGCATCTGTAAAAATATCATGCGAATAAGAAACTGAAATTCCTGTTGGTAAATTCCCTGAAATTTTTAAAGATTTTGGTGTGCCATCGTAGACAAAGCTTTCATCATCAAACACAAAACCACTTAATGTTGCTTTTGTAATTGTTAAATTGGCTTTTAAAATTAAATCTTGATAATTAGCCCCAGAAATGGTGGCTGTAACTTCATAAGAACCTGCATCTGTAAAACTATTATTCGAATAAGAAACCGAAACGCCACTTGGTAAATTCCCTGAAATATTCAAAGATTTTGAAGTTCCATCATACACAAAATTTTCACTCGCTAAACCAAGACCATTTAATGTTGCTTTTACAATTGTCAAAGTTGCCTTTAAAACTTTATCTGTATAATTAGCTCCAAAAATGGTTGCTGTAACTTCATAAGAACCTGTATTTGTAAAACTATTATTCGAATAAGAAACAGAAACGCCACTTGGTAAACTTTCTAAAATCTTCAACGAATTTGAAGTACCACTATATACAAAACGTTCATCCTCAAAAGTAAAATTACTTAATGTTGCTTTTGTAATTGTTAAATTGGCTTTTAAAATTAAGTTTTCATAATTAGGCCCATAAATAGTGGCAGTAACTTCATAAGAACCTGTTTCTGTTAAATTATTATTAGAATAAGAAACAGAAACGTCACTTGGTAAATCCCCTGAAATATTCAAAGATTTTGAAGTTCCATCATACACAAAATTTTCACTCGCTAAACCAAGACCATTTAATGTTGCTTTTACAATTGTCAAAGTTGCCTTTAAAACTTTATCTGTATAATTAGCTCCAGAAATAGTGGCTGTAACTTCATAAGAACCTGCATCTGTAAAACTATTATTCGAATAAGAAACCGAAACGCCACTTGGTAAACTTTCTAAAATCTTCAACGAATTTGAAGTACCATTATATACAAAACGTTCATCCTCAAAAGTAAAATTACTTAATGTTGCTTTTGTAATTGTTAAATTGGCTTTTAAAATTAAATTTTCATAATTAGGCCCATAAATAGTGACTGTAACTTCATAAGAACCAGCATCTGTAAAAATATCATGCGAATAAGAAACTGAAATTCCTGTTGGTAAATTCCCTGAAATTTTTAAAGATTTTGGTGTGCCATCGTAGACAAAGCTGTCATCATCAAACACAAAACCACTTAATGTTGCTTTTGTAATTGTTAAATTGGCTTTTAAAATTAAATCTTGATAATTAGCCCCAGAAATGGTGGCTGTAACTTCATAAGAACCTGCATCTGTAAAACTATTATTCGAATAAGAAACAGAAACGCCACTTGGTAAATTCCCTGAAATATTCAAAGATTTTGAAGTTCCATCATACACAAAATTTTCACTCGCTAAACCAAGACCATTTAATGTTGCTTTTACAATTGTCAAAGTTGCCTTTAAAACTTTATCTGTATAATTAGCTCCAAAAATGGTTGCTGTAACTTCATAAGAACCTGTATTTGTAAAACTATTATTCGAATAAGAAACCGAAACGCCACTTGGTAAATCCCCTGAAATATTCAAAGATTTTGAAGTTCCATCATACACAAAATTTTCACTCGCTAAACCAAGACCATTTAATGTTGCTTTTACAATTGTCAAAGTTGCCTTTAAAACTTTATCTGTATAATTAGCTCCAAAAATGGTTGCTGTAACTTCATAAGAACCTGTATTTGTAAAACTATTATTCGAATAAGAAACAGAAACGCCACTTGGTAAACTTTCTAAAATCTTCAACGAATTTGAAGTACCACTATATACAAAACGTTCATCCTCAAAAGTAAAATTACTTAATGTTGCTTTTGTAATTGTTAAATTGGCTTTTAAAATTAAGTTTTCATAATTAATTCCAGAAATGGTGGCTGTAACTTCATAAGAACCTGTATCTGTAAAACTATTACTCGAATAAGAAACCGAAACGCCACTTGGTAAATCCCCTGAAATATTCAAAGATTTTGAAGTTCCATCGTACACAAAATTTTCATCATCAAAAGAAAAACCATTTAATGATGCTTTTGTAATTGTTAAATTGGCTTTTAAAATTAAATCCTCATAATTAATTCCAGAAATGGTGGACGTAACTTCATAAGAACCTGTATCTGTTAAATTATTATTCGAATAAGAAACCGAAACGCCACTTGGTAAATCCCCTGAAATATTCAAAGATTTTGAAGTTCCATCATACACAAAATTTTCACTCGCTAAACCAAGACCATTTAATGTTGCTTTTACAATTGTCAAAGTTGCCTTTAAAACTTTATCTGTATAATTAGCTCCAAAAATGGTTGCTGTAACTTCATAAGAACCTGCATTTGTAAAACTATTATTCGAATAAGAAACCGAAACGCCACTTGGTAAACTTTCTAAAATCTTCAACGAATTTGAAGTACCATTATATACAAAACGTTCATCCTCAAAAGTAAAATTACTTAATGTTGCTTTTGTAATTGTTAAATTGGCTTTTAAAATTAAGTTTTTATAATTAGCTCCAAAAATGGTTGCTGTAACTTCATAAGAACCTGCATCTGTTAAATTATTATTCGAATAAGAAACAGATACGTCACTTGGTAAATCCCCTGAAATTTTCAAAGATTTTGAAGTTCCATCGTACACAAAGCTTTCATCATCAAACACAAAACCACTTAATGTTGCTTTTGTAATTGTTAAATTGGCTTTTAAAATTAAATCTTGATAATTAGCCCCAGAAATGGTGGCTGTAACTTCATAAGAACCTGTATCTGTTAAATTATTATTCGAATAAGAAATGGTAGTTTCGAAAGGTAAATCACCTGCAATTAAAATGGATTTTGATTTTCCATCATAAATAAAATTTTCGTCTTCAAAAGAAAAACCACTAAGTGTTAATTTAGTTATTGTTAGGTTTGCTTTTAAAACTAAATCTTTGTAATTATCTTTTGAAATAGTAGCTACAACTTCGTAAACACCAGCATTGGTTTTATTATTGTTTGTAAAATTAACAGTAGTTTCTATCGGTAAATTTTCTGTAATTAAAATCGATTTTGATGTTCCATCATAAATATAACTTTTATCGCTAAAAGTAAACCCACCAAAAATTGCTTTTTCTACTATTAAATTGGCTTTTAAAACTAAATTGACATAATTGTCTCCTGTAATTACTGCAAATGCTTCTTGATTCCCAGCATTTGTTCTTGTATTTAAAACGTAATTAAGTGTCGTTCCATTTGGAATGGCCCCTACAATTGTTATTTTTTTTTCGGATCCATCAAAAGTAAAACTTGCATTAGAAAAAGTAACACCCGTAATTGTAGCTTGGGTTACTGTTAGATTAGCAGTTAATACTACATCTTGAAAACTTGGTCCAGAAATAGTTGCTGTAACCTGTTTTGAACCCACATTTGTTAAACCATTATTTGTGTATGCAACACTTGTTCCACTTGGCAAAGTGCCGCCAATTGTTAACGATTTCTCAGTACCATCAAACGTAAAATTTGCATCGGTAAAAGTAATTTGATTGTTAGTATTTACTATTTTCTTAACCTTAACTGTATAAAGTACTTTCTGAGATTCATCTTCAGATAAAACTTCATAAACTACATCATTAGAAAAATCTAATGTATTATTAGATGAAACTTGCAGGGTTTTGTTTGAATAAACTTTTCCATTATTTTCTGTAGTAAAAACGGGGGTTAAGTTGGTAATATCTACTGTAGATAATACTTCTATAGTAACTGTATTATTGGTTATTAAAGTATTTTCTATTGCAATTCCTTGATACGAAAAACTATTAATTTTTGCCTGAGAATTAAGCGTTGGATTCGCAATACTGTATGATTGAAACGCACCTCCTAGATTTTTATTTATTTCAAAAACTTCTGTTTTTGGAACATTAATAATTGTATTATTTGTACTATCATAAATTTTGAAGCTAATTGTTTCTGCTGCTGTATTTGCTAAAACAGTTAAATAAGCAACATATTTTTTGGCATTTGCATTATAAACAACTGTTGCTTCTCCTCTATTTTCTCCATTTACAAATGCGCCAACTTTATCATTTGCATTTATTAATACAGTTCCATTTACATTTAAAAAAACTGTAAATGTCATATTATATTGATATGAGCTAGCATTTACAGACCAATCTGGAGATTGGCTGTAAACATTAGCTACTAATAATAAGAATATAAATAATATACTATTTCTCATAAATAATTTATTTTTTAATTAGTTTTCTTACTATTTGCATACCATTTTCATCTATAACTTTCACAAAAAACACACCAATTGATAAATCTCTTGTAGTAATTATTGTCTTTGGCTTTGTAACCTTAACTTCCTTTATTCTTACACCTAAAGTATTATAGAATATTAAATTGGTAACATTTGTGCTGCCTAAAACATTTAAAATTAACTCATCGCTAAATGGATTTGGATACATACTTACAGTGTTATTAAAACTTGTATCAACAGATAAAGACTTTAAACTTAACTCTATTGGTGTTTTTAAAGTTCCCAAAACCTCATTTGAAACGAAAAACAATTCTTTTGATAATTTAATATCTTTTTTGGTATTTGATAAAACATAATTTAATTGTTCTGATGCATCACTAAAAATTGAGATAAAACTCATCTGTTTTCCTTTTATTATTTCAATTTTAGAGCTTCCTCTTAATACATTATTCTGATCATATATTCTTACCTCATCAAAAATTTCGTCTGTAGTAATTTCTGCAATTACTCCCATATTAAATTGATATCTAGCAAAGCTATTAATCATTTCTGTTGTATGTACTTGCTCTTTAACTTGCCCCTTTTCAGCAAAATTGATGTTTGGATAACTAAATGACTGTTCTTTATCTGACTTTAACATATACCCTCTATTTGATTGTAGGTAACGCAAAGTACCAGACCATTCTACTGAATTTTGATCATATACAGCAAAACTATATTGATCTTTAATAACATCACCATCAGTTGGTTCATAAAATGCTAATGCATCTATTAAACTAATATTTCTATGAATTGGAAATGCAAACCAGTTCCAACCTTTTGCAATAGGAATCGTTAAATTACTTGGGTTTACCTCATCTCCTTTTAAGCTAAGTATATTTTGTTTCGCTAATTGAATTTTATAGGCTTTACTATTTTCTATAGTTGTTAAACTACCAGACCAATAACCGTTTTCATACCTTGTAAATTGAGTTCCAAATTTAACAATATCTCCATCTGTAAGTTCTAAACCATTAAATGTTTCTGTAATATTGTTAAATCTATCATCTTCAACAAAGAAAGAACTCCAAGTCCAACCTTTATTTAAAGAAACTACTTGTTCAGCATATTTTCCTGCATTAAATATTGCTGGATTCGATTTCGTTCCAATAACATTATTTTCTAAGAAAATTACAGAGGAATTTCCATTAATAGTTGCAACTCTGGTTTTACCATTTAAAGCATCCCAAATTTTAAAAGTAACAACTTCACTTGCACTTACATTACTGTACATTGTTAAAAAGGCATAATAAGAATCATATCCACTGTCATATACTAAATAAGCTTCTCCTCTTTTTTCACCATCTACAAAAGCGCCAACTTTAGTATAGGTATCTCTATAAAAATTATCATAGATTTTTATCTGACTAATAACATTCATACTGTAAGCAAAATCAGCCGGATTTACAGCCCAATCTGGAGCGTCTTGTATTACCCTTAATTCAAAATCTAATCTATCTGTATAGCCATTATCTAAATTTAAGTAGATGGTAGCATTGTAAGTCCCCATTGCTAATTCTTTATCTACATTAAACTTTAATTGCTTCGTAGAGTTTGGGGCAACAGTACCAGAACTTACAGAAACTGTCATGTAATTTGGCACGCCAGATATTGTAAAGTCTTTATTGTTTCCTCCTTTATTAACAACATCCATCACAAAATCATACGTTTCATCAACAATTTTTTCTGATACAATTGTTTTAGTACCATCTTCTGTAAACCAATTAACTTCTTGTCTGTTTACAAATGCGGAGAAACTTAAAGGCGATAATTGTTTGTTAAAGTGATTGTCGTACATATTTGCGACAGAAACGTCCAATATTTGTCCTTCAAACAAGCTCCATTCTTCTGCTGTTAATGTTGGCGAAATAATCATTTCATCACCACTAATAATAGTAGAATAAGGTATGTTAGTGTATTTAAGAACTGGTTTAATTGCTGGTGAATCTTCTATAAACTTACGAGCATTACCATTTAATAACGTTACAAAACCTAACGTAGTTCCATCTCCTTTTCTAATATTATAACGCGGTCCTTTGTCTAGAACTGTTGCTTCCTCTTCATTAAAGTTAACGTACATTAATAAACCAGCAGTTTCTCTGTCTAATTCAAAATAACGATCTCTTTTAATTTGTTCGAAGCTTCTTGCAGAGTTCCAAACTCTAAATTCATCTAAATTACCTGTAAAATAATTTTCGATAGTTTCTGTTGGCGAACCTGTTGCAATTCCATCATTATCTACAGGAATATTTCTATTAAAACGTGCACCTAGATATAATTTAGCGCCTGCAATACCTCCAATATTCTGAGAAGAAACAGTAGTATTTTGTTTTCCATCTACAAAAGTATTTAAACTACCTCCTCTTTTAACAATCAATGCAATGTGATGCCAATTAGAATCTGTAATAGCATTTGTAGTTAATTTATAATCTACACCTTCTGTTTTTAAATTTAAAGTTCCGTTTTCTAGTAAACTAATATCCCATTTGTTTCTAAAACCATTTGTTAATTTTGGTTCCCCAATATTATCTATTCCTGTTCCATTTCCAAAAATAGTTCCAACATCACCAGCAGCTGCTTTTACCCAGAAAGAGATGGTAATGTCCTCATAATTTGTGGGTTGTACAAAACCTACATTATCAAAAGTTAAGTAACTATTGTTGCTAAACTCATATCCTTGTCCTTTTGGTTTAATTGTCCAACTTAAATTAACATTTGCACTTCTAGCACGTACTTTTTCTGCAGCCAAAGTTCCATGCCCTTCATTTAAAGGCCAATACCCTAAAAGCTTTAACTCTTTACCTGTTAATGTAAAATCTTTTTCTGCTGCAGCTTGTGCAGAAGTTGTTGCTTTGTTCCAAATACGAAGGTCGTGAACGTTCCCTTTTATACCTGTTCCTCCAAAAAGAATTGGGTTGTTATTATTAAAAGATAATTCTTTCTCTAATGCTACCGTTTTTAAAACTTTTCCGTTTTCTAAAATTTCTAAATAAGGATTTGAACCATCTCCATAAATTAATGAATAGAAATTATATTGCGATTCATCAATTGTAGCTTCAATAGATTTACCATCTAACTCAAACAATAGGCTTGTTCCGTTTAAAGTAACTTTTGGACCTTCTTCTTGGCTTACAAGTACTCCATTACTTGTTTCATCAAAATCTAACCAAAACTGAATACTAAATGCTTTAGACAGCAAGTTTTGTTTTGGAAGCTCTATTTGATTTATAGAACCATCTAAAGCAATACTTACACTATGGTCTATTTTTTGTTGATTTTGTAAACCTCTTAACGTGATATTTGTAGAAATATGATTATTAATTTCTTCGTTAAAACGAACTTTAATATCTTCTCCAATATCTAAAATACCATCACTTGGTGAAGGCGTACCAAAAACAACTGGTGGTGTAAGGTTAATTGTACCTTTTACAACATCAGACTCAAAAGAAACGTCGTCTGTACAAAATGCAATGGCTCTTATTTCGTAAGTTCCATCTGCTATATTTGTACCTACAATATCCCAATCGAAAGTAAATTTAGTTTCAGAATCTATGACAACTCCTTTAGGATCTGAAGCATCATCTTTTAATTCTTGGCTACCATAATAAGTTTTAAACTTTGTCCAACTAGATGCATTTTCATTTCTATACTGTAAAGTAATTTTTCTAAAACCAGCAAAATCTGTATTAAAGTCTGTAAATGTTATAGGCAAAGCATTTGTACCTAATAAATTACCTTGTGTATCATAATTAAAGGCTTCTGTTCTGTTATAAATCCAATTAGATTGTGGCGCAGAAAGACTAACATTACTACACGATTTTTTAAACTCTACAGTAACATCTACAAATGCATCCGAATCATTTAAATCGACACAAGGATTTGCTAAATAAACTCTAATATTTTCATAATTATACACATCTGAAGATGAGTTTTTAGTAACTATAAAAGGTATTTCTACAGTTTCATTATAAGGTAAAAGCACAGGGAAACCATTTTGGTCTATGTTTGTATTTGCACCATTTAATGTAGTTTGATCTACATAAATTATGTGCTCTAAATCTGTACCTGTATCACTTAAATTTTTAAGTTGTAAAGTAAAAACGGCACCTACATTTTCTGCTAAATTTGTAATTAGCGTTTTGTTTACTTTTAATTCTGGTTTAAACACACTTGTTGTTCCTTCAGATAGTTTTTCTCCACCTTCGCCAACAGTATTAACATCATAACCAGCATTTTTATAAAAGTTTGAAAATGTTGGCCCTTCAAAAGGACAAGAAGTTGCCCCACCTTTTGTGATAAAAACTGGCCCAGAACCATCAAATAAATTTACAACATCTACACTTAAAACATTGGCTTGGTCATTGTCTTTTAAAGTATAAGAAATAGCAGTAGTATACTCTTTATCGAATTGCGCAGAACTTGTGCTTACATTAGAGTGAGAACTAGCAATATTAGCTACTAACCCAACATTATTTTGTAAAACCCCTAATTGAGCTTTAAAGTCTGCTGATAAATCAATTGTTTTTTCATAAGATTTAGACACTACAGAAGAAGTACTTATTGATGAACTAAACTCACCAACACCAGCGTCAAACGATTTATTACTTTCAAAATTTGATGAAACTAAATTATTTAAACTATTCATATAGTTATTAAACTCTGTACTAGTACCAGATCCATAAATAAATGACAGTATAGAATTCGCAAAATCTGAAGATGTTAATTCTGTTTCTTCTAATTTTAAATTTTCTTTATCTTTTTTAATTTTAGCGAGAATTACTGTTTTTAACTCTGCTCTAGATTCTAATGCTCTATACTTATCTCGTTCGTTATCTTGAATTATTTTTTGCCATAATTCAATTTGTTTTTGATAAAAATTAGGAGATTGGTATTCTTTATCTGGATCTGGCTTTATACCATCTTCTAAATTGTTTACCAAAGATTCTAAATCTGGAATTAATTTCTCTAGAATATGTTTTTGAGAGTACGTGAAAAATGTATTTGTAGGTTGTTCTGCAATAAAATAATCTTTTCTAGAACTAATATATACATTTACAAGAACATTATCTTTGTCTTTAGCAGCAACAATAATATGAGGAACTACTGAACCATTTGCTAGTTTAGGAATAATATTCGTTACAAACATATTGTTAAACAAGCCATAAAATACATTTTTTGCATTACCTATATATAAATCTCCATCTGCCCCCACATATTCTGGGTCATCACTTGTAGAAATAGTTTCGTTAAACTCATACGTTTCTGTTGTGCTCCCATTCGTATTTATTTCTTGAGATTTAGAAAAATTTGCTTCTAAATCCGCTACAATATTTAGTTCCGATTCAATAGCGAAAAAAGGAGTACCAGCTTTGGTAGTAAAAGTTGGACCTATACTTGCATACAAACCACCACCAAATGTATTAGTACTAGAATTGCTATTAGATTTTTCAAAAGAAATAGAAGTTCCTTTTTCTATACTTGCAAAACTATTAGATCCTGGAGGATCTCTTAAAATAATATCTGGCACTTCTGGAGCAACTGTAGAAAACGTTGTACCATCCGCAGATTTACCACCAATTACAATTCCTTCTGCTTTTAAATCTTCAGGGTTTAAAATTGAAATAGGGTCTAAACCAGAAACATTATACTCTATATTCATGGCATTTTTAAAACCATCCGTTTGTGTAATATTTGGCACACCAGCTCTAAAAGAATATACATAAACCTCTTTACCAGATTTTTTTACTAGTTGTACAGAATTATCATCTGGATTAGAACTTGCAAAATTATTTGTAATATTAAAAGCTCCTTCATTATAGTATTCTTTTACTATAACATCTTCTTCTGAATCATCTTTATTTACATAATCTTGTGTAACTTCAAAAGCAAGTCTGTATTCTTCTTTTTGCTTGTATAAAGGCACTTCAAGTTCAGATATATCAATAGTAATACTACTATCATTCGTTAAAGGAAATTTTTGCTCATACTCTTGTTCTACCAAACGTACATTAATCTTAGAGTTGTATCTAAAATTATTCACGTATTGGTACTTTTCTGATGTAAATTCTTTACCATCTACAGCAACGAAGCTAGATGTTATAAGTTCTTTTATTTCTGTTACATCGAACTCATCATCTGCATCTAAAAATTTACTACCTATCTCTGGATTGCTTGCAATATTAATACCTCCATTTGCTTTTACTGTATATTTATAAGGAATTAATTTTATTTTAAACTCACCAGTTGCAGCATTTGTAGTTGCAATATAATCTAGTTCATTCGTATTCAAATCTCCTTTAAAAGTAACAGTTGCTTGCCCTATATTATTTACAGCAGAATAAACTTCTTTATTTTCTGGTTCTCCTTCACCAACTTCATTTGCATGTTCTTTAAGACCATTAAAACCAAAACCAATTTCTTTTTCTGATTGTATTCTACCTCCAACAACCTTACCAACAACAGTTACACGAGTTTCATCTAAAAACCAACGCTCTTGTATTTGGTCTTCATAAAAATCGAATAAGCTACCGCCTGTACTTGTTTTTTTCTCTGGAAATCTACCTTCATATGCAAATTTATGCCCTTCTTTAGTAATTTCTACTTTATGATTACCAATAGGAACATTAATTGCAAATTTACCATCTACATCTGTAACAACAGGTTGGTTATCTTCATCAAAAACTACTTGTCCATCAATATACAAGTTAGCTCCTTCAATACCAATAACTGGGTATTGTTTTAATTCTCCGTTAATTAAATTACCACTTGCAGCATCTACTTCTCCACCGTCATAAAAATATTGTCCTTTATTAAGTGTAATTGTACCATTTACTAAGTACGAATTGTACCCAGTTTCTCTAATTTCATTTATCGTTTCTAACGCTGGATCAGAAATAGGAATTGTTGCAAATACATTTCTTGTATCATAGACAATTCTACCATTAAACTTGAATGAAGAAACATCTTCATAATCTACTTTGTTTACTACAGATTCTTCTTTACCTAAAAATAAAGTTTGCGTTGCTGGTTTAAATTTATGAACACCAAAACTTGGTGTTACTTTAAATTGCTCTCCAGAACCTGCATAAGAAATTGCAGAAATAGCATAATTACCATCTTTATCTGTAATACCAAAAACCCCCAATTGCTCTTTTGTTGGTTTTACTGATGAAAAAACCGTGTTTGTAGAATTAATTTTAGATGTAATTAAATCGTTTTTATGAAAATTAAAACCCGATTTAGACAAGTCGTATGCGAAATTTCCATAAGCTTCATCCATTCTGGTGTACATTTCTAAACCAGTTTCACTACCATCTAAATAACGTTTGTAATCTCTTCTTATTTGTTCTGAAGACAATGCTTTACTCCAAATTCTAAATTCATCTACATAACCAACATATCCAGCTCCAACTCTAACAGACCTTAACTCTGTTTCGTCACTATTATAAATGGTTTCTTGAGAAATACTATAACTTGGTGCAGCTACTCCTTCTGGAACCGTTGCATTATCAAAATAATTTTGATTAATTTCTCTACCATTTAAGAAAACTGTAGGAACTGTTCCGTCCTTTAAAACAACCGCTAAATGCACAAAAGTTTGACTTGTAATAGTGCTTAAATTAGCAAATACATCTTTACCAGAAGCGTCTACTTCTCCTGTTGGGTAAGAACCAGAAAGATTAAATCTAAGTAAACTGCCAGAAGCTTCTTTTTCTTTAAAAGAAAAAATCACTTGTTTATTCTCACCAAAATAATGATACTCTAACTCTAATTCTCTACCATCTTGTAAAGAAATTGAATACGGTGTTAATAGTAAATTTTCTGCTCTTGGAGCAAACCAACCTTCTATCGTTATATTTTTAGCACTAATCAACTCAAAGTTTTCACTTAAATATAAATGCTCTGTTTCATTTTTAAATTCTATCGATGTTCCTTTACCAACGGCTCCTTCTGCACCAATTGGTTCTGCTAAAACTTTAACATCTTTAACGGGGCTACCACCTTCAAAACTAATGGTACCAGACACAAATGCTGTTGGGTTTCTATACCCAATGCCCTCTATAAAATTTACATATTTTTGCTCTATAGAGTTTATACCTTCTGCAAGTAATTTGTATTGGTATAAAACACCGCCTTCTACCTGAGTATCTTCGAACTCAAATACATCTTTACCCACTGTAGCTATTAAGTTATATTGAGCCTGTCCTTCTAATGGTTTTCTAAAAACTTTTACCTTAGTAATATTTTCTTCATTAGCACCAATAGACCAGCTTAATCTAATTTTATCTGGATAATAGCCTTTAGAAACCTCATACGTTTTATCACTAAAAGTATTTGGCACGTATAAAATTCCAAAAGGGAAACCTGCCTTGGTTTTATCTTCTGTTGCCATTGGATACTGAAAAGTAGCACCAATCTGAAACTGAATTTGTAAATTATTACTTGTATTTTGTACTTTGCCCGCACCAGAAAGGAAAGATCCTTTATGGTCGCTTTGCTCTTGTGCTTGAGTTATACCCACCCAAAACAACAAGAAAATTAGTAATTTTCTCATAATATGTTGTTTTTGTTTTAATTAGGGTTTGTATTAGTATTTTATGATATAACGTACACCATAACTATACGGACGATTTTCTTTCTCATGATTACCATCTACTTGAGCATTACCTAAAATACCCCCATGACCTGTTGTTCTTTCAATGTTTACAGTATGGTTATGGTTACCCTTTGTTTCCTCCATTCTTTGAGCATGATTATTATCATAATACCATTGTGTATCGTTATCAGTTCTGTCAGAACTCTTAAAAGATTGATGATTATTATTTGCTGGATACCCCTGTCCTCCATTATCATTATTCTGGCTATTAGCAAATCTTAAACCATGTACGTGATCTCCGGTTACATTTGTATCAAAATTACCTAACAATTGATGAGTATGAGTTTGTGTAGATGGATCTTGATATGTACGTAAACCTATTTCGTGTGTATAATTTGAATTACTAGGTGCACCAACTCCTTTTAAATATACACCACCAAGATTTGGGGCATTTCGAACGAAACCAAGAAGAACACGTAAATCGTAATAAACATCAACTCCATCTACAAATCCCATTAAGTCTTGTCCGTTACATTCTACCCAACCTTTTGGAACTACATCACCTGCAAAAGATACAATTGTACCTATTGGCACACCATTATCTGCACTTTTTGCATTCGTTGCATTTGTTGCATTTGTTGCGGTATTTGCGTGTCTTGCATAAGGTACGAACTCAAATTTTTGATCGTAAATTTGTGTTTCTGTACCATCATTATTTACTGCTATGATTGCTTTTAAGTTTCCTTGACTAAAATCTACACCTCCAAAAGTACCAGTAACGGCATTTCCTGTACCAATTACGTGCGAGAACACACCAAAATTGTCGGTTTTAATTTGTTGTGTTTCATTGTATAAATCAGTTCCATCTTGTAATGTAATTCTAAATGTAAAAATCATTGTTTTATCTACAATAGCTGCACTGTTATTGTCTCTGGCAATTCCTTGGAAAACTACCCCAGATTGTGCAATACTTGCTAAACTGATAAATAATAAGATGAATGTAATTTTTAGTGATTTCATAAGATATGGTTTTAAGTTGTAGTTCGTTTCGTTAAATTTTTGTTAACAAAAATATTACAGAAACCTCATATTAAAAAAAAAATGTCGCGAGTGGTCACATATTCGGCGCGAACGGTCACTTTCAACTTAAGAACCCCATTATTTTATTTAAATAATGGGGTTCTTCAATAAAACAGAAATAAATACGTCTAATAATTTTTAAGAAATTTGTGCCATAACTTCTTTAACAATACTTCTAGAAATAGGAATTAATTGTTTATTTATTTCTATTTCTTTACCATTAAAACGAACAATATGTTTTTTATTAACAACATAAGAACGATGTACTTGTATAAAGGAGTCACAATCTACCGTTTCTATAAACTCTTTAATACTAGAACGTATTAACTTTGTAGAATCTTTTAAATATATACTTACATATTTATCTTCTTTTTTAGCGTATAATATATCCTTTACTAATATTTTTACATTATCACCTCTGTCTTTTATAGTAATTTGTTTTGCATTATTTATTTTACTTATTGCCAATTCTACTGCAATAAATAAATCTTTATCATTAAAAGGTTTTACTAAATAACTAACTGGTTTTGTTATTATTGCTTTTTTTATGGTATCCATATCATTAAAAGCAGTTAAATATATAAAAGGTATTTCTATTTGATTTCCTAACCAAATACCTGTTTTTACTCCTTCTACTCTAATATCTAAAATAGCAATATCTGGTTTTAGCAAAGCTATTTCTTTTAACGCAGTTTCTGCATTTGTTGCTGATCCACAAACCCTATATTTAAACGTACCTAAAGTTTCCTTTAGTAGTTCTTGAGTTATTATTTCGTCTTCTAAAATGTAAATTTTTAAATTATTGCTCATTATTAAAAACGTAAAGTTAATTTAAAGCCGTTTGACTCTTCTATTGTCATTTTTCCTTTTAATTGTATATTCATCATATCTACAATTCTCATCCCTAAAGATTCCTTTCTGTTTTTTTCATTTTTAAAATTCCCATTATCAGAATATTCAAATAGATATCCTCCGTTCTTTTTCTTAAAAACGATGTGTATTTCTGGGGTTTTAATATTATTAAAAGCGTGCTTATTAGAATTGTTAATTAATTCGTTTAACAACAGTGCAAATGGTGTTGCTTTATCCATAGTTAAAAAGGAATCATCTACCGTTAAATTATAATCTACTTTTACAGAAAACAACTTCTTATAATAACTTATAATTTTTTTAACATGCTCGTTAACAGAAATAGCATCTAACCTTTGTGGGGTGTATAAAACATCATGAATACCAGCAATAGATTCTATTCTTCCCTGGCTTTCTTGTAGTTTAGATTTTAATTCTGCATTATTACTTTTAAGCATTTGCAAACCTAATAAGCCAGAAATAATTTGAAGATTATTTTTAATTCGATGATGAATTTCTAACATCATTTCACTTTTTACTTTGGCATCATTTAAAGCGATTTTACTTTCTGTAAACAATTTTTGTTTTGTTATATATTGATATATCATATAACCAATAATTGTTAAAACCAATAAAACAAGTCCACCTATAAACCACCAAGTTTTATAAAAAAAAATTTCTGAAATAATATTTAAAACAATCGTTTCACCTATTTTTTCATTGACTATATTTAAGCCTTCTATTTCTAGTACATATTTACCTGCAGCTAAGTTTGCGAACAGAATTTCGTTACCAAATTGATTTAAAAACCATTCAGACCTGTTTTCTTCGTCTATTAAACGATATCTATATTTTACGTCACTTGGGTTTATATTGCCTGTTAAGGAAACAGTTGCAGAAAATCTTTGATACAAAGACGGCAAGGTAATTGTATGTACGTTTTCTAAAAAAACAGGCTCGCTATTTATTTTCCATCTACCAGCTTTTTCATTAAAATAAGAAATAGACGTTAGCTTTGGCTTTACCTGCTTATTATTTTTTATTAACTTTTTTGGATTAAAATAACTTAACCCTTTATAGCTTCCAACAAAGATATTACCCTTACCGTCTTTGTACATGCTAAATCGATTGCCCTCTAGCTCATAAACACCGTCTTTTTGCGTGTACCTATTTACTACTTTTGTTTTTGAATCTATAGATACAATACCTGCATAAGTGTTTAACCATAAATTATTGTTGTTATCTATGATCATACCAACAATAGACACCGTTAAATCGTCTTTATAAATAAGGCTTAGCTTTTTAGTAGCGGTATTAAATTCATAAACCTTTCCAAATTTAGTAGAAACTAAAACTCCATAAAACTTACTATAAGTTACAGAAAGTAAATTGTTAGCCTCTTCGTTTTCGAATTTGTAAATTTTTTGTTTTCCATTTTTATATTCTAAAAACCCCTTATTAGTTGTGGCATATAACTTATTGCCATCTGTAGCAAATTCTTTAACCAATAAGTCTTCATCTACTTTAATATTTTTGTGTGTTTTTTTAGAGTAAGAATATTTGTGCATAAACCCATTCCTATACCCATTAAAAATAGTGTCTCCTATTTTTATAATTTCTTCTCTTTGAATCTTAAAACTTTTATCTCTTATAATATTGTAAGCGGAATCTAACGTAAATAAGTTTTCAGAGTCGTTTGTAATTATTGCGCCATTATCTTGCACAATAATATCTCTAGAATAATTGATAGAAATTTCTTTACCACCGTCTAAAATTGCTATTTTATCCTCTGTATTTCTATCAACATTAATTTCATAAAAACCTTCTGCATCCGTTGCTACAATGTATTTATTATTATTTAACTTATTTATAGCTCTTACGCTTTTTTCTTTTAAAAAAGTTTTAATATTACTATCTGTAATATAATAAAGGTCTAATGTATTTCCGTTTAAAACAACTAAGTTTTCATCAACTTCATTATATGAATATTTAGAAAAATTTTTAATTTTAATGTCTGCTATTAAATTATCCTGTTTATCTTTAAAATGATAGATTGAAAGTTTCGTATAATCAGAAATAAGTTCAGTTTTGATACCTCTTTTAAAATCATTTTTAAAATCTAAGGCTTTAATTATTTGATTGCCTTTACTGGTTTTAGGTATTTCTTTAAACTTCTGTTCCTTTTTATCAAACCTAAAAACATTTTTGTAAGAATTAAAATACAAGTAATATTCATTACTATTTTTAAAAACATTATCAATATAAACTGGTAAAAAATGATTGCCTTTTAAATCTACAAAGTCTTCTTTATGTAGCTTTTTTATGATTTTTCCATTATGATCTACCAAGCAATAATCTTTTTCTAATTGTAACTTTACAATAGAAAAATCTTCTAAAACGTTTGTAACTGATAAAAAAGGGGAAGTTAATTTTTTATTAAAAGGAATAGAATCTAACAAATTAAACTTTAAACCATTTAATTCTCCACTGTAAAGTTTATCTGAAGATGTTACTAATATCCGTGTTGCATCTTTTACATAATATTGTGCTGCAAGCGTATATTTTTTTGGCAGAGAATTAAATTCCGTTACATTGGTAATTTCTAAGGTTGCTGTATCTATATAAAATAATTCTGCATTCGGGTAATTACTGTAAAGTAACCTTAAATAAAACCCTTCTTTTTTGTATTTAAAAAGGCTTCCTTCCTTTATTCTTTTATCGCCAGTTTCTGGCATTTTTACCGAAAAGAAATGTATGCCATCAAAACGCTGTATAATTACTTTTTTTTCTCCAAAAACATATTCGTTAGACCGCAAATCTTCACCTAAAACCCAAAACCAGCCATTGCTATCGTAGGAAGAACTATAAGGCTCAGAAATTAAATAACCTTCTCTCGATGAAAATGTTTTTTTAGTAATTGAAGAAGTCTCCTGCTGTGACCATAATATGCTATGGGAAAGAAAAAAAATAAAAAGGAGTTTTTTCAAAACTTAACTACAATTTGGGGGTAATCAAATGTAGACAAGTATTTTTATTTTTCCACCTTTTTTATAAAAATTATTGATAAAAAAAACAATTCCATCGATGGTAAGCAATATTTTATAGCTCAATATCTATTGTTATTCCAAATAAAAACACCCAATTCTAAAAGAATTGGGTGTAATATTCATACTTAAATACTTTCTCGTAGAAAGGAAGGGATTCGAACCCTCGGTACCGTTGCCAGTACACTACCTTTCCAAGGTAGCTCTTTCGACCACTCAGACACCTTTCTAGATGTTTAATATTTCTAAATATCTATTGATACTTAAATTTAACACAATAATTATTACAAATACAATTCTATTAATCCTTCTGGAGTATCAACTTCAATTGTATTGTTTTCTCTATTTACTTTCTTAATAAAATCATCAACCATAGGGATAAAAATTTCTTTTCCGTCTCTATCAATTTCAAAAAGAGGTTGCGCTGCTTTGTCGTTAATATGAACAATTTGCCCAACTTCTCCAAAATTAGCATCCACAACAGTAAAACCGATTACTTCATGATAGTAAAATTTATCACCAGTTAATTTTGGCAACATCGTTGTAGGTAAATAAACGCCACATTTTAAAATAGAATCCGCTTCTTCGTCAGAATAAACATCTTCAAACTGAACACGCAACTGGTTTCCTTTATGTAGTGAACTTTTATCAATAAAAAATGGAACCAAGTTTGTGCCGAATTCGACATAAACTGATTCCATCTCTGTGTACAACTCAGGCTCGTCGGTATCTAATTTGATAACAACTTCACCCTTAAAACTATATTTTGTAACGATTTTGCCTAAATAAAAACAATCTTCTTTACGCATCTTCGTATAAATTTATAATTTATTCTGCTGCTTTTGCTTGTGCATCATCAATAGTTTCTGGAGCTTCTTCAGCCTCAGCTACTACTTCTTCTACTGCTGCTACTTCTTCAACAACTGGTTTAGCTGCTTCAATTCTAGCTTCATTTACTGCTTTTTCTGCTGCAAATGCTGCTGCTTTCGCATCAGATTCTGCTTTAGATAATCCAGCTTCTTTATCAGAAATTTTAGCTTCTTTAGCTTCTACCCAAGCTGCAAATTTAGCATCTGCTTGTTCTTGCGTTAATGCACCTTTTCTAATACCACCAACTAAATGGTTTTTTAACATTGCACCTTTGTAAGATAAAATGTTTTTTGCAGTATCAGTTGGTTGTGCACCATTTTGTAACCAAGTTACAGCTAAATCTACATCTAAATCAATAATTGCAGGGTTAACGTTTGGATTGTAAGTACCTATTTTTTCTAAGTATTTACCATCTCTTTTTGCACGAGCATCAGCGGCAACGATCCAATAGAATGGTTTCCCTTTTTTACCGTGTCTTTGTAATCTAATCTTTACAGACATAATTTGTTAATTTGTTAAGGTTCTCGACCTTTATTATTAAAAATCTTACTATCACGTAGTAAGTGGGCGCAAAAATACAAAACCTTTTTTAACTAAAACGCTAATTTTCAATATTTTTTATATCGTTAGAAAGGGCTTTTACTACTCACTTTTTTCGTACCTCAAAAAAAGATTTCCACTTCAACCACTTACATGATCTGCACATCAACAACCTAAATTCAATAATTAGTTATTAATTGTTTATTTTTGCCCATTAAAGCAAACCAAAGACGTATTAAATGGTTTTCTGAACTACAAAACCTAACAATATCTTTTTTTAAGTGGAAGTAAAATATATGAATACAATTAAAAAATTATTTCTTTCATTTGAGCAAAGCTTTTCTTTACTATTTTTATTAAAATGGACTTTTATCTGCCTACTTATTGGAGCGCTTACAGGTAGTACTTCTGCCGTTTTCTTATGGTCTTTAGAATGGGCAACAAACTACAGAGAAGCAAACCTTTGGATTGTTGCCTTCTTACCTATTGCAGGTCTTATCATTGGTTTGTCTTATCATTATTATGGAGAAAGTGTTGTAAAGGGAAATAATTTACTTTTAGAAGAATACCATTCTCCTAAAAAAATAATCCCTTTTAAAATGGCTCCTTTGGTCTTTTTAGGAACCGTGCTTACTCATTTATTTGGTGGTTCTGCTGGTAGAGAGGGAACTGCCGTACAAGTTGGTGGTGCAATTGCAGATCA